>CANBTQ010000208.1 GCA_947372425.1 Comamonadaceae bacterium
AAGCTCATTGCCAACGGCAAGACCTACGACAAGGACGGCGCGCTGTGGCTCCAGTCCACCGACTACGGCGACGACAAAGACCGCGTTATGCGCAAGCAGGACGGCAGCTACACCTACTTCGTGCCCGATGTGGCCTACCACATCGCCAAATGGGAGCGCGGCTTTACCAAGGTGGTCAACATCCAGGGCACGGACCACCATGGCACCATTGCCCGCGTGCGCGCCGGATTGCAGGCCGCCAATGTGGGTATTCCCCAGGGCTACCCCGACTACGTGCTGCACACCATGGTGCGGGTGGTCAAGGGCGGCGAAGAGGTCAAGATCAGCTAGCGCGCTGGCAGCTATGTCACGCTTCGCGACCTGATCGAGTGGACATCTAAGGACGCGGTGCGCTTCTTCCTGCTCAGCCGCAAGCCCGATACCGAATACACCTTTGACGTCGATCTGGCCGTGGCCAAGAACAACGACAACCCGGTCTATTACGTGCAATACGCCCATGCCCGCATCTGCTCGGTGCTGACCGCCTGGGGTGGTGACCGTGCGTCGTTGGGCGCAGTGGACCTGTCGGCCCTGACCAGCCCGCAGGCCCAGGCCCTGATGCTGCTGCTGGCCAAATACCCTGAGATGCTGACGGCAGCAGCCAGCGGCTTTGCGCCGCACGATGTCAGCTTTTACCTGCGCGAGCTGGCCGCCTGCTACCACAGCTACTACGATGCCGAGCGCATCCTGGTGGATGACGAGGCGGTCAAGCTGGCACGTCTGGCCCTGGTGGCAGCCACGGCGCAGGTGTTGCACAATGGCCTGGCAGTGCTGGGCGTGAGCGCCCCGCAAAAAATGTAATCCCTTCCAAAGAACGAGAACCAAGGCATGAAGCAACAGCGCGGCGGAACCATATTGGGTTTCATTATTGGGGTGGTGGTGGGCCTGGCGGCGGCACTGGCAGTGGCGGTGTACGTCACCAAGGTGCCGGTCCCCTTCATGAACAAGGGCCAGACCCGCAGCGCCGACCAGGACGCCGAGGAAGCCAAGAAGAACAAGGACTGGGACCCCAATGCGCCGCTGTATGGCAAGAACCCGGCCAAAGCGCCGCAGCCTTCTGCCTCCGGGCCCGTGACGGTTGCGCCGGCTCCGGTTGTTGCCGCGCCGGTGGCGGCACCGGCCAAGCCGGAAGCCAAAGCAGCTGAGACCAAGGCGACCGAAGGCAAGGCCGCCGAAGTCAAAAAACCCGAGGCCAAGGCCGCTGCTTCTGCAGACCCGATTGGTGAACTGGCCAAGGCCAAGACCGGTGCCACGGAGGGTGAGCCCTTTGTGTATTGGGTGCAGGTGGGTGCCTACCGCACCGCGGAAGATGCCGAAAGCCAGCGCGCCAAGCTATCGCTGACCGGTATTGAAACCAAGATTTCCGAGCGCGAACAATCCGGACGCACGGTGTACCGCGTGCGCGTGGGCCCCTTCGACAAAAAAGAAGAGGGTGAAAAGACCAAGGAAAAGCTGGACAAGTCGGGGCTGGAAACCGCACTGGTGCGGGTGCAGCGCTAGATTTTTCTTTTTTGAGTGCCTGAGTGCGAAACTGATTGGAGTCCTATGAAACGTCGTGAATTTTCCCTGTTGGCCACGGGTGCCACAGCCATCGCCGGTACCGTGTGGTCCGCTTCTGCCGCAGCCCTGACCAAGGTCCAGGCCAAAGCGGAGGCTGCCGCGCCCGAGTCGGTCAAGGCTGAAGTGATCAAGGTCGTTGCGGGAACCGACTACCTGCCGCTGGACCCGCGTGCGCCGGTGGAGGCGCCTGCCGGCAAGATCGAAGTGGTGGAGTTCTTCTGGTACAGCTGCCCGCATTGCAACGCTTTTGAACCCCTGCTGGCTGGCTGGATCAAGCAGTTGCCCAAGGACATCGCCTTCCGCCGCGTCCCGGTCGCTTTCCGCGACGATTTTGTGCCGCAGCAGCGTCTGTATTACGCGCTGGAGGCTATGGGCCTGGTGGAAAAGCTGCATGCCAAGGTGTTTGCTGCCATTCACGTCGAGAAGCAGGATTTGTCCAAGGCCGCCGCCATCACCGAATGGATTGGCAAGCAGGGCGTGGACGTGGCCAAGTTCAACGAGCAGTACAACTCGTTCAGCGTGGCCACCAAGGCCACCAAGGCGGCGCAGTTGCAAAACGCCTACAAGGTGGAAGGTGTGCCTGCCCTGGGTGTGGCCGGACGCTACTACCTGGACGGTACCCTGGCCAAGGGCATGGATCGTGCACTCAAGGTGGTGGAGGCCTTGGCCGCAGGCCTGCGCAGCGGCAAATAGTCCGGAGCCCCCATCTGCGGCAGCGCAGGGTGACATAGTGCGAGCCTACGGTCTAGAATGACCGCAACATTCATGTTTCAGGGGAGTGCACCATGTCCGACGCCAAATACCGGCTCATCACCCGCAGCGACTTTGACGGACTGGTCTGCGCAGTCCTGCTGAAAGAAATGGACTTGATTGACGAGATCAAGTTCGTTCATCCCAAGGACATGCAGGACGGGAAAATCGAGGTCACGGACCGCGACATCACCACCAATCTGCCCTATGTTCCGGGCGTGCATCTGTCTTTTGACCACCATGCCTCGGAAACCATGCGCAACGATGTGCAGTCCAACCACATCATCCATCCCGACGCCCCGTCGGCAGCGCGGGTGGTGTTTGAACATTACGGCGGAACCTTCCGGTACGGCGAGCGCTTCAATGAAATGATGGAAGCGGTGGACAAGGGCGACTCGGCCCAGTTCAGCCACGACGAAATCCTCAACCCGACCGGCTGGGTGCTGCTGAACTACCTGATGGACTCGCGCACCGGTCTGGGCCGCTTCCGTGAATTCCGCGTCAGCAATTACCAGTTGATGATGGACCTCATTGACTACTGCAGCAGCCACGGCATTGAAGACATTCTGAAGCTGCCTGACGTGATGGAACGGGTTGAGTTGTACCAGGAGCATGCCCAGAAGGCCAAGGCCCAGTTGCAACTCTGCACCGCGGTTCACCACAATGTGGCGGTGGTCGATCTGCGCCATGAAGAGACCATTTATGCCGTCAACCGCTTCATGGTCTACGCCCTGTTTCCCAACACCAATATTTCCATCCATGTGATGTGGGGGGTGCAGAAGCAGAACACCGTGTGCGCGGTGGGCAAGTCGATTACCAACCGCTCATCCCCGGTCAACATCGGGGCCCTGATGCTGGTCTATGGCGGCGGCGGCCATGAAAATGCCGGCACCTGCCAGGTTCCCAATGAGCGGGCCGACACGGTTTTGCAGGAACTGGTAGGGCGCATCAACGCCCTGGGCTAGGGTTCGCGGGGGATTGAATCCCCCTGTCCTTGCGTACTCAATTTTTCGCAAGGCATAAAACATGCCATGCGCTGGCTACAATGGCTTCAGCGCTTTATGAGCAAGTTTCGTGCCTTTATGAAATACACATCCCTTACATCGTTGGTGGCAGTGGCCCTGCTGTGCCTGGCCGGAGCGGCGCAAGCAGAAAAAGCCGACCGCAGCAAGCCGATGAATATCGAGGCCGATTCGCTGCGCTATGACGACCTCAAGCAGGTCAGCGTGTTCACCGGTCGCGTGGTCTTGACCAAGGGCACGATCCAGATTCGGGGTGACCGGCTGGAAGTACGCCAGGATCCCGATGGCTACCAGTTCGGCGTGGCCACCGGCGCTGCCGACAAGCTGGCCTTTTACCGCCAGAAGCGCGAAGCCCTGGACGAGTTCATCGAGGGCGAGGGCGAAACCATCACCTACGACGGCCGGGCTGATACCGTCACCTTTTCCCGCAAGGCACAGTTGCGCCGGTTGCGCGGCACCACCCTGGCCGACGAAATTACCGGCGGCAACATCGTCTACGAAAACCTGACCGATCTGTTTACCGTGGACGGTGTGGCCAAGAATGGACCCAGCGGGGCCCTGGGCACCGGCCGGGTGCGTGTGATGCTGACGCCCAAGCCGGAGGCGGGCGTTTCCGTCCCCGCCGATCCGGCCAGCCTGAAGCCTTCGGCCACGCTGGGGAGCACGCCCAAGTGAGTGAATTTGTCTCCGGCAGTCTGACGGCGCAGCACCTGCAAAAGTCGTATGGCAAGCGCCAGGTCGTCAAGGACGTTTCGCTTACCGTGCGCACCGGCGAGGTGGTGGGATTGCTGGGGCCGAACGGCGCCGGCAAGACCACTTCGTTCTACATCATCGTCGGCCTGCTGCGTGCCAGCGGCGGCGACATCGCGATTGACGGTGAATCCATCGAGCATATGCCCATCCACCGGCGCGCGCGCCTGGGGCTGGGTTATCTGCCGCAGGAAGCCTCCATCTTTCGCAAGCTCAATGTGGAAGACAACGTGCGTGCGGTGCTGGAACTGCAGCGCGACGAACAGGGTCGACCGCTGGAGCATGCGGAGATCGAAGAGCGCCTGACCAATCTGCTCAAGGAACTGCGGGTGGAGCACTTGCGTGAGTCTCCGGCCCTGGCCCTGTCCGGCGGCGAGCGTCGCCGCGTCGAAATTGCCCGCGCCCTGGCAACCCGGCCGCGCTTCATCCTGTTGGACGAGCCCTTTGCCGGCATAGACCCGATTGCCGTCATCGAGATCCAGCGCATCATCAACTTCCTCAAGGCACGCGGTATTGGCGTGCTGATCACCGACCACAACGTGCGCGAGACCCTGGGCATTTGCGACCACGCCTACATCATCAGCGATGGCCGGGTGCTGGCCGAAGGCACGCCTTCCGAGATTGTCAATAACGCCGAGGTGCGACGCGTGTACCTGGGCGAGCATTTCAAAATGTAGTCCGGAATGAAGCAAGGCCTCTCCCTACGCGTCTCGCAACACCTGGCGCTCACGCCCCAGCTGCAACAGTCCATCCGTCTGCTGCAACTCTCCACCCTGGAACTGAGCCAGGAAGTGGACCAGATGCTGGATGAAAACCCGTTTCTGGAACTCACCGAAGAGCAAGCCGAGCGCGAAGATTTCGGACTGCCGCAGGCCGATACGCCGGTGAGCGATGGCGACCGTGATACCGAGTTTGCTGCCGCCCCCATGTCCGACATGGGCAGCGCCACGGTCACCAGCACCAATACCGACGAAGACAACGCGCCCTTGGGTGGTGATGACGGCATCGACTGGGACGGTGACGGCAGCACCGAGATGGCACCGGACGACGGCGAGTGGGGTGTGGATGCCAAAGCGCGCAGCAATAACCTCAATGGCGACGAAGACAAGGACGCCACCGAACTGGCCCGCACGCAGGAAAGCCTGCAAACCTTTTTGCACCGACAGGCCCTGGGCCTGCGCCTGTCTGCCGAAGACAGCGCCGCCCTGCGCTTCTTGATTGAATCGCTGAACGACGACGGCTACCTGGAAGAGCCGCTGGAAGAACTGGCCGCCACCCTGAATCCGCCGGACGAAGAACAGCTGCAGGAGCTGGTGCACCACTTCACGGTAGCCCTGGGCCTGTTGCACAGCCTGGAGCCGGTGGGCGTGGGTGCGTGCGGGCTGGCCGAGTGCCTGCGCCTGCAAATCGCCGCCAGACTGCAGGACGCGGAACTCGATTGGGATGACCGCGAGGTGCTGGACGTGGCCCTGCGCATCTGCCAGCAGCCCATGGAGTTGCTGGCGCGGCGCGACATCAA
>CANBTQ010000209.1 GCA_947372425.1 Comamonadaceae bacterium
TCAGCTTTTCCAGGTAGACCGCATTGAGCTCGTCGGAGCCGGCGGTCAGCAGGGCTTCAATGGCACCGTCGCTGAGCAGCGGGCACAGCGCAAAGCTCAGGTTGGCGCTATTGCACATTTCAATGCAAGCCGCACCAATGGTCTTGGGCAGACCCTGGCCGCCAAAGTCGGCGGGGTGTTGCAGACCTTGCCAGCCGCCTTCGGCAAATTGTTTAAAGGCTTGCTTGAAACCGGGGGTGGCGGTGACCGCGCCGTCCTTGAAGCTGGTGGGGTTCTGGTCACCGGCCCAGTTCAGCGGAGCCAGCACACCTTCGTTGAATTTGGCGGCTTCTTCCAGCACGGCTTGCGCGGTGTCCAGGCCGGCATCGGTAAAGGCCGGGATCTGCGCGATCTGTTCAATATTGGCCAGATGCTCGATGTTGAACAGCATGTCTTTAACGGGTGCGATGTAACTCATGATCAACTCCACTGATTTAAAAAAACGAAAAAAAAGGGCACCCCATGGATGCCCTGTTGAACTCTTCAGCCTATAGGGCTGCGACCAGTTCGGGGACGGCGACAAACAGATCGGCTACCAGGCCATAGTCGGCCACGGAGAAGATCGGTGCCTCGGCATCCTTGTTGATGGCCACAATCACCTTGCTGTCCTTCATGCCGGCCAGATGCTGGATGGCGCCCGAGATACCGCAGGCGATATACAACTGGGGTGCCACGATCTTGCCGGTCTGGCCCACTTGCCAGTCGTTGGGCGCGTAGCCCGCATCCACCGCGGCGCGCGAGGCACCCATGGCCGCATTGAGCTTGTCGGCCAGGGGCGTGATGATCTCGTTGAACTTCTCGCTGGAACCCAAAGCACGACCACCGCTGACGATGATCTTGGCGCTGGTGAGTTCGGGGCGGTCGTTCTTGGCGATTTCAGAGCCCAGGTATTGCACGTTGGCAGAAGCAGCCACGGCGGCCAGGCTTTCCACGGCGGCACTGCCACCAGTTGCTGCCACCGGGTCAAAGCCGGTGGTACGGACCGTCAGCACTTTCGTGGCGTCTGTGGCTTGCACGGTTGCCACGGCATTGCCGGCGTAAATCGGTCGCTCAAAGGTGTCAGGGCTGATGACCTTGGTGATGTCGGAGACCTGGCCAACGTCGAGCTTGGCAGCCACGCGCGGCGCAATGTTCTTGCCCGATGCCGTGGCAGCGAAGACGATGTGGCTGTAGCCGGAGGCAATGGCCAGCACCTGGGCCGTGACGTTTTCCGCCAGACCGTGGGCCAGACCGGCCTCATCGGCGTGGATGACCTTGGCCACACCGGCGATTTGGGCAGCGGCGGCAGCGGCAGCACCGGCGTTCAGGCCGGCCACCAGCACATGCACATCGCCACCGCACTGCAGCGCAGCGGCAATGGTGTTCAGGGTGGCGGCTTTGATGGACGTGTTGTCGTGTTCAGCAATTACGAGAGAAGTCATTTAGATCACCTTCGCTTCATTCTTCAGTTTGTCTACGAGTGCGGCCACATCGGCCACCTTGATGCCGGCGCTGCGCACCGGGGGCTCTACCACCTTCAGGGTCTTGATGCGTGGGTTGACGTCCACACCCAGGTCTTCGGGCTTGAAGGTTTCCAAGGGTTTTTTCTTGGCCTTCATGATGTTGGGCAGCGTCACATAACGGGGCTCGTTCAGGCGCAGGTCGGTGGTGATGATGGCCGGTAATGTCAGGCTCAGGTTTTCCGAGCCACCATCCACTTCGCGTGTGGCCAGCAGCTTGCCGCCTTCCACGCTGACCTTGCTGGCAAACGTGGCCTGGGGCCAGTCGCCCAGGGCGGCCAGCATCTGGCCGGTCTGGTTGCAATCGTCGTCAATGGCTTGCTTGCCCAGGATGATCAGGCCGGGCTGCTCCTTGTCCACCAGCGCCTTGAGCAGCTTGGCCACGGCCAGGGGTTGGAGTTCGGCAGCGGTCTCCACCAGGATGGCGCGGTCGGCGCCTATGGCCATGGCGGTGCGCAGGGTTTCGGCGCATTGGGCCACACCGCAGGACACCGCAATGATTTCCGTGACCACGCCCTTTTCCTTGAGGCGCACAGCTTCTTCCACCGCGATTTCGTCAAAGGGATTCATGCTCATTTTGACGTTGGCGATATCTACACCCGTGCCATCCGACTTGACGCGGACCTTGACGTTGTAGTCCACCACGCGTTTGACGGGTACCAGGACTTTCATATTGGATGCTCCAGAGTGTTGTATGGGGTGTTTTTGATTGACGTGCACGTCAACTCTTTTGATTGTATGCGCCACACCAGTACCGGCTTCTTACACCGACCCGTGCAGGGCATTCAAATAAAATAGAACGATCGTGCTTTTTTGAATTGTACCCAGCTTTAACGCTGATGGACAACCCGTTGCGGGTAAGGGATGTCAATCTGGTGCGCCCGCAGGGCCGCCAGAATGGCCAGGTTGATGTCCGACTTGAGCCCACCCTGCCCCAGTTCGGGGTCGGCAATCCAGTAGCCCACGCTGAACTCCAGGCCATCGGCGCCGAAGTTGGACAACTGAACGAACGGCCCTGGCTCACGCAGCACACGGGCCTGGTCCAAGGCCGCCTGGAGCAGCAGGCCTTTGACCAAGTCCACATCGCTGTCATAGCCCACCGTCACCAGGGTGGACTGGTACACGTTGGAGTCGGCCAGGGACAGGTTTTCCACCCGGCTGGTGATCAGCATCTCGTTGGGGACAATGGATTCGCGCCCGGTGAGCGAGCGGATCACGGTATAGCGGGCATTGATCTGGGTGATCACCCCCTCGAAGGTGTCCACCCGCACGTTGTCGCCAATGCGCATGCTGCGCTCGGCCAGAATTACAAAGCCTGACACATAGTTGGCGGCCAGCTTTTGCAAGCCCAGGCCGATACCCACGCCCACCGCCCCACCCAGCACCGACAGCGCCGTCAGGTCAATGCCCACCGAGGACAGCGCGATGATCAGACCGACAAACATCAACAAGGCCCGCGCGGCATTGCTGATCGCTTTGCGCAGCGAGAGTTCACCGCCGGTGGCGTTACGCAGCACACGGGTCTCAATGCCGGCCGACAGCCACAGCGTGAAGATCAGCACCGCACCGGCCGTGACCGCGCCTTCCAGCATGTTGCGCAGCGTCAGGTGGCTGTTGCCCACCTTCCAGCCGATCTGGTCCAACTCGTTCAAGACCACCGGCAGCAGGCCGCTGACCCACAGCACCATGGCCAGCCAGGCCATCCACGAAATACTGCGCTCCAGCGGACGCACCCACTTCGATTCAGTAAAGGCGGCCTGCAGCACCTTGACGCCCACCCGTATGACCAGCAAGGACACCAGCACCGGTATCGCCACCTTGAGCAGCGCCACCGGCATCAGCTTGGCCAGCACCTCGCGCGCCACAAAGGCCAGACACAACAGCAGCAGGGGAAATAGCACCCCGTCAACATTGCGGCGGCCAAACCAGATGGAGCGCGTGTCCTCCTGGCCCAGCCCGCGGCGCAGGCCCCGCACCAGCGCCCAGGCCAGCAGCGCGCACACCGCCAGCGCCGCCAGCTCTATGAGTACGCCGGTTTGGGTGAAGGCGTCCAGCCAGCCTTGAAAATCATCAATCGGTTCGGGAGTGGAGACTTGGGGTACCAGGGTCATGGGAATTTCACACGAAGCACTTCAGGTTAAAGACCGGCCAGCACGCGCACATGGGCTTCCACGCTGCGGGCCAGGGCATCCAGGTTGTAGCCGCCTTCCAGGCAGGAGACGACGCGGCCCCTGGCATGGCGCTGCGCCACGGCCATGAGTTGCTGCGTGATCCAGGCGTAATCGGCCTCCACCAGACCCATCTGACCCAGGTCGTCTTCGCGGTGGGCATCGAAACCGGCGCTGATCAGCACCAGCTCGGGTTGGAACGCATCCAGGCGCGGAATCCATTGCGCGCGCACCAGCTCGCGCACCCCGTCGCCCTTGGTATAGGCCGGCACCGGCACGTTGAGCAGATTGCTGGCCGTAGAGGCGGCACCGCCATAGGGATAAAACGGGTGCTGGAAGAAGCTCGCCATCAGAATGCGTTCGTCACCGGCGACGATGTCTTCGGTGCCATTGCCATGGTGCACATCAAAGTCGACGATGGCCACACGCTGCAAGCCATGGCGGTCCAGCGCATAGTGCGCCGCCACCGCCACATTGTTGAAAAAGCAAAAGCCCATGGCCTTGTCGCGGCAGGCGTGGTGACCAGGCGGGCGCACGGCGCAAAAGGCGTTGTCCAGTTCCCCGGCCATCACTGCGTCCACTGCCGCCATGGCGCTGCCGGCGGCGCGCAGGGCCGCATCCCAGGTATGGGCGTTGATGCTGGTGTCGGGGTCAATCTGCGCGTGGGTAGGGCCGCCGGCGGCCACCTCGTCGCGCAAGCCGTCGGTGAGCCCGCGCAGCGATGCAATATGCATGCGGCCATGGGCCAGTTCCAGGTCGGAGATCGAGGCCAGTGGCGCTTCGCGCCGCTCCAGCGCCGCATCCACGGTGCTTTGGCGCAGGCGCTGTTCAATGGCCTCCAAGCGCGCGGGACATTCGGGGTGGCCGAAGCCCATGTCGTGCCTGCTGCAGTCGCTGTGGGAAAAGTATCCGGTCTTGCTCACCTGGGAACTCGCAGTTCAGAAAATTCGGGTAACGTCCTGCCATGGACGCCCAACACACACTCAAAATACTACTCGGTCAGCTTAACACGGTGATAGTGGGAAAACCCAGCCAGATCCAGGACTGCGTGGCCTGTCTGCTGGCCGGCGGCCATCTGCTGATTGATGACGTTCCGGGTGTGGGCAAGACCACGCTGGCGCATGCGCTGGCCCGCAGCTTCGGCCTGCAGTTTTCACGCGTGCAGTTCACCTCCGACCTGATGCCCAGCGACCTGTCCGGCGTCTCGGTGTACGAGCGCGGCAAAGAGGCCTTTGTGTTCCACCCCGGCCCGATCTTTGCGCAGGTGCTGCTGGCCGACGAGATCAACCGCGCCAGCCCCAAGACGCAAAGCGCCCTGCTCGAAGCGATGGAAGAAAAGCAGGTCTCGGTGGAAGGGGAAACCCGGGCCCTGCCCGAGCCCTTTTTTGTGATCGCCACGCAAAACCCGCTGGACCAGATCGGCACCTACCCGCTGCCCGAGTCGCAGCTGGACCGCTTTCTGATGCGCATCTCGCTGGGCTACCCGGACCGCGCTGCCGAGCGCGAACTGCTGGCGGGCAGCGACCGCCGCAGCATGGTGGATGCCCTGAACACCGTGATGCAGCCCGGTGAGCTCCAGCAACTGCAAGCCCTGGTGCAGGCCGTGCATGCCGCCGGCCCCTTGCTGGACTATGTGCAGGACCTGATTGCCACCACCCGCTCCGGCAGCTGGTTTGTGCAGGGCTTGAGCCCGCGCGCCGGCATTGCGGTGCTGCGTGCGGCCAAGGCGCAGGCCTTGCTGAGTGGGCGGGATTACGTGGCGCCGGATGATGTGCAGGCCATCCTGCCCCAGACCATTGCGCATCGGCTAATTCCCGTGGATAGCGCGGCGCGCGGCGCGGAAGAGCAGGTGCGGGCGATGGTGGCGGCTGTGCCACTTCCCTGAATGACGTTTCGCGACGCCTGTATGTATTGCCTTCTTCCTCGGC
>CANBTQ010000210.1 GCA_947372425.1 Comamonadaceae bacterium
CCGCGCAGAATCCGGCGGACGCCACCCCCTGCCCCCGCGCGACGTTTTTGCGTCCTGGCTGGGCAGCGTGGGCTTTGCCAATGGCATGCAGGCCGTGGTCTATGACCGCCAGGGCGCCAACTACTGCGGCCGCCTGTGGTGGATGCTGAAGTGGCTGGGGCACGAGAACGTGGCGGTGCTGGATGGTGGCTTTCAGGCCTGGCAGGCTGCCGGTGGTGTCGTCGCCAGCGGTGAAGAGACTGCCGCCCCGGCTGCGGCCTTCCAGATCCAAGACCCGCTGGTGCAACTGGTGGATGTAGCCACCGTGCTGGACCGGCTGGGCAAGCCCGGCCAGCACATCGTGGACGCCCGCGGCGCGCCACGTTACCGTGGTGAAGTGGAGCCGATGGACCCGGTGGCGGGCCACATTCCCGGCGCGCTGAACCGCCCCTTCAACCAGAACATAGCCGCCGACGGTCGCTTCAAAGACGCCGCCACCCTGCGCGCCGAATTCACCGCCCTGCTGGGCCAGCGCGACCCGGCCACGGTGGTGCACCACTGCGGCAGCGGTGTCAGTGCCGTGCCCAACATCCTGGCCATGGAGCTTGCCGGTCTGGGCCGCACGGCCCTGTTTGCCGGCAGCTGGAGCGAGTGGTGCAGCGATGCAAGCAGGCCGGTAGCGCAGGGCTAAAGCCGCACCACGTTCCGGTGGACACGTCCACGGCCCGCCGTCTGCCAAGCGGCCACAGCAGTCCGGCTTAAACCGCTTCCAGCGCCAGCAGTTCCGCCACCGTCTGGCGGCGGCGGATCAGCCGGCTCTTGCCGTCTTCCACCAGCACTTCCGCAATCAGTGGACGGGTGTTGTAGTTGGAGGACATGGAAGCGCCATAGGCACCGGTGTCATGCACCACCAGCAGGTCCCCCACATGGGCAACACGCAGTTCGCGCTGCAGCACCACGCCGCCCTCACCCTGGGTAAACACATCGCCCGACTCGCACAGCGGGCCGGCCACCACGGTGCTGTGGTGCGCCGTTGCGGGCAGCGTGCCGTCGGCGTGGATGATCTCCATGCCGTGGTGGCTGCCGTACATGGCCGGGCGCATCAGGTCGCTGAAACCCGCATCGACCAGCACAAAGTGTTGCGCGCCCTGGTGCTTGCTGGCACGCACCTCACTGAGCAGCACGCCGGACTCGGCCACCAGATAACGGCCAGGCTCGATCTCCAGCTGCACCGGATGGCCCAGCAGACCGGCCACGGTGTGGCGCGCCGCGTCCCACAGTGCAAAGTAATGGGCGGTGTCGATCACCGGTTCACCGGCCTGGTAGGGAATGGACAGGCCGCCACCGGCCGAGATGGCGTGCAGGTCCAGGCCCTGGGCCTGCACCGTCTTCACCAGCGCCACCATGGCACCACACACCTCTTGCAGATGGCTGTAGTCCACACCCGAACCGATGTGCATGTGCAGGCCTTGCAATGACAGGCCCAGCGTCTTGATCTGCGCGCAGGCACGCACCAGGTCGCCATGCCAGATGCCATGCTTGCTGTGCTCGCCGCCGGTATTGGTCTTGTTGCTGTGGCCGTGGCCGAAGCCGGGGTTGATGCGCAGCCAGACCGGGTGGCCCGGGCTGACCGCTGCCAGCTGGCCCAGCATGTCGATGGAGCCGCAGTTCACCGGAATGCCCAGCTCGGCCACCCGCGCCAGGGTGGCGTGGTCCAGCAGGTCGGCCGTGAAGACGATCTCGGCATGGCCATCGTGCAGACCGGGCTGGAAACCGGCGGCCAGGGCGCGCTCAATCTCGCCCAGCGACACGGCATCCACCGCCACGCCGTGCGCGCGCAGCAGGCGCAGCAAATGGGTGTTGGAGTTGGCCTTTTGCGCAAAGCGCACCGTGTCAAATGCCTGCAGCGCGGCCACGCGCGCCTGGATGGTGGCGGCGTCATAGACCCACAGCGGCGTGCCGTGCTGGCGGGCCAGGTCGGCCAGAAGGGAGGGGTTAAAAGGGTTCATGGCACTATCATGCCCAGAGCAAGCCATGACGGCAATGTCATTTTTATACGGCATCCATTCATATTGGATATAGTTTGGCCATGCCCCCAATCCAACACCGGCAGCCGCAGGCGGACAGCGCCCCCGCCCTCACCCACCGCCAGCTCAGCCTGTTTCGCAGCGTCATGCTGCATGGCAACCTGAGCCGCGCGGCAGAAGCGGCAAGCTCCAGCCAGCCCACGCTCAGCCGCGAGCTGGCGCGCCTGGAGCAGCTACTGGGCTTTGCCCTGTTTGACCGGGTGCGCGGGCGCCTGCGCCCCACGGCCCGGGCGCTGGCGCTGATGCAGGAGGTGGAGCGCTCGTTTGTCGGGCTGGAGCAAATTGGTGAACGCGCGCGCGAGTTGCGCACGCTCTCCAGTGCGCGCCTGCGGTTGGCCTGCCTGCCGGCCCTGGCCCATGCGCTGGTGCCGCACGCGCTGCTGGCCCTGGCGCGCACGGCGCCGCAGGCGCTGGTGAGCGTGCATCCGCTGGAGTCGCCCTGGCTGGAACAGGCATTGGCCGAGCAGCGTTTTGATCTGGGCTTGAGTGAGGCCGTCACGCCGCCGCCCGGTGTCGGCTGGCAGGCCCTGCTGCAGGCCAATGAGGTGGCCGTACTGCCTGCCAGCCACGGCTTGTGCCGCAAAAAGCTGCTGCAAACGCAAGACTTTGAAGGCGAGCACTTCATCAGCCTGGCGGTGAACGACCCCTACCGGCAGGCCATAGACCGGCTGTTTGCCGAACAGGGCGTGAACCGCATCCAGTGCCTGGAGACGGACAGCGCGGTGGCCATCTGCGCCATGGTGCGCCAGGGCCTGGGGGTGGCGATTGTGAACCCGCTCACGGCCCTGGAGTGTGCTGGCGACGGGCTGGCGGTGCGGCCCCTGGGCGCTGCCATTCCCTTCCGCATCAGCCTGATGCTGCCGGAGATGCCGGCGCCCCATCCTTTGCGGGAGACGCTGGTTGCGGCACTGGTGGAAGCCAGCCGGGCACTGGAAAGACGGCTGCTACGAGGCTGATGCGGTCAGCGACCCGCGTGGCAATGCTGCGCTGCTGGCGGCGCGCTCAATGCCCGTGGCCGTGCCCCAGGCTGCTCATGACCGACACCAGCACAATGCCCACGGCCAGCCAGGCAATCTGGGCGGCAGTTTGTGATGCCGACAAGCGCTTTTGCAGTTGCGGAATCAGGTCCGCCAGAGCCACGTAGATAAAGCTGCTGGAGGCCACCACCAGAAAGTACGGCAGGTAGTCGTGCAACTGGTCCACCAGCCAGAAGCCCAGCACCCCGCCCAGGGCCGTGACGGCTCCGGCCAGCGACACCTTGATCAGGGCCGCCCGTTTGTTGGAAGTGCCGGCGCGCAACACCATCAGGTCGCCCATGTGGTGCGGCACCTCATGCGCCAGCACCGCCAGCGAGGCAATGGCACCCAGGCGCAGATCTGCGACAAAGGCCGAGGCAATCAGCATGCCGTCGCCAAAGCAGTGCACGCTGTCGCCGGCCAGCACCGCCCAGCTACCGCCCGCGGGTGCGTGGTCGTGGTGGGCGTGCTCCGCATGGGCTGCCGATGCGGCATGCGTATGGCCGTGGTGCGCGCCATGCGCAGGCGCGTCGCCATGGTGGTGTTCATGGCCGTGGTGCCACAGCTCCGCCTTGTCCAGCAGAAAGAAAAACACCAGGCCCAGCAGCAGGGCCAGAAACAGGTCATGCGGCTCAATGCCGCTCTCAAACGCCTCGGGCAGCAGATGCATGAAGGCGGTGGCCATCAGGGCACCGGCCGCCATGCTCAGCATGTGCTGGGTGTAGCGGCCCAGGGCGCCAAAACTCAGCAGGGCCGCAAGCCAGACACTGCCCACACCGGCTGACAGGGTTCCCAGAAAAATGGCAAGCAGGGTCACGCAACACCCTTCGCCTTGAACCAGGCCAGCGCGCGGCTGAAGCCGTCTTCCGCCGCCTGCTTGACGTAGCTGGCGCGGTAGTCCGCATGGAAGGCGTGGCCCGCCTCGGGATAGACCACAAACTCCGAGGCCTTGGCGGCCTTGTTACCCTTGGCAGCTTCGGCGGCCAGTGCCTTCTTCATGTCTTCCAGGGTGGACAGCGGGATGCCCGTGTCCTTGCCGCCATACAGACCCAGCACCGGCGCCTTGAGTTCGGCTGCCAGATCGATGGGGTGCTTGGGTGTCAGCTCGGACGCGGTGCCAACCACGCGGCCATACCAGGCCACGCCGGCCTTGACCGCCGGGTTGTGTTCGCAATACAGCCAGGTGATGCGCCCACCCCAGCAAAAGCCGGTAATACCCACCCGCTTCAGATCGCCACCGTTGTCTGCAGCCCATTGCAGCGCGCCATCCAGATCGTCCATCACCTGTTCGTCCGGCACCTTGGACACGATCTCGGCCATCAGTTTGCCGATGTCGGTATAGCGGCTGGCATCACCCTGGCGTGCATACAGGTCCGGCGCAATGGCCAGGTAGCCGGCCTTGGCAAAGCGGCGGCAGGTGTCGGCGATGTAGGCGTGCACACCAAAGATTTCCTGCACCACCAGGATGACCGGCAGGTCCGTCTTGCCATAGGGCGCGGCGTAGTAGAAGGGCACGGTGGAGCCGGCCACGTCGTAGATTTCCTGGCCCGTGGTCAGGCCATCGCCGGACGTGGTGATGGCCGTCTGCGCCATGATGGGCATCGCGGCGGCGGCGTAGCCTGCACCCAGTGCCACCTTGAGCGCCGTGCGGCGGGTCGCACCGGCCTCGCTAGAGCTGCCGGGCAGCAGGGAATCGAATTGATTTTTCAGGTCCGGGGTCAGCATGGTTGGGCTCCTCTGGCTATTGTTGAAATCAGCGCGCAGTGTAAGTAAAAAAATGGCCGGCATGTCCGCCCGCCCCCTAGTGCGCCTTGTCCCAGTTGGGGCCCACGCCCATCTCGGCCAGCAGCGGCACCTTCAGATCGGCCACACCGGCCATCAGGCGCGGTATCTCCAACTTGAGCCAGTCCACCTCGGCCTCGGGCACCTCGAACACCAGTTCATCGTGCACCTGCATGATCATGCGGCTGCCGCGTTGCTCGGCATCCAGCACTTTCTGTACCTTGACCATGCTGAGCTTGATCAGGTCGGCCGCCGTGCCCTGCATGGGCGCATTGATGGCGGCACGCTCCAGCCCGGCCAGCTGCGCGCCCTTGGCCGACTGGATGCCGCCCAGCTGCAGGCGCCGGCCAAACACCGTCTCCACATAGCCCTTGGCCTTGGCTTCCTCGCGGGTGCGGTCCATGTAGTCCTTCACGCCGGGATAGCGCTCAAAGTAGCGCTGGATGTAGTTCTTGGCCGCCGTGTTGTCTATGCCCAGGTTGCGCGCCAGGCCAAAGGCACTCATGCCGTAGATCAGCCCGAAGTTGATGACCTTGGCGTAGCGGCGCTGTTCGCTGCTCACCTGGTCCACGGCCACGCCAAACACCTCGGCGGCGGTGGCGCGGTGCACGTCCAGGCCTTCGCGGAAGGCGCGCAGCAAGGCTTCATCGTCACTGATGTGGGCCATGATGCGCAGCTCGATCTGGCTGTAGTCGGCGCTCATCAGCACATGCCCCGGCGGCGCGATGAAGGCCTCGCGCACGCGGCGGCCTTCGGCGG
>CANBTQ010000211.1 GCA_947372425.1 Comamonadaceae bacterium
TCACTGTCAGCAGACTCGGCAACCGTTAGATTGAGAAAGGACATGCGCCCAAAGCCCAGCTTGGCCGCCAAGGAAGCGGATCGTTCCACCAGTTCGGCCCGCGTTTCAATGCCATAGATATGCCCGCTGCTTTGGGCCTTGAAATACAAGTCGTACAGGATGAAGCCCAGGTAGGACTTTCCGGCTCCGTGATCCGCCAGGCTGATTTCCGCACCCGGCTTGACCGGGAGCTCATCCAGCAACTTTTCGATGAACTGATACAGGTGATAGACCTGCTTGAGCTTGCGCCGCGAATCCTGGTTGAGCTTGCCCTCACGGGTCAGAATGTGCAGCTCCTTGAGCAGTTCCAGCGATTGGCCCGGCCTGAGCGCATCGGCCAGCGGGTTGGGCGCGGTACCTGACAGCCGGGCTTGCGCTGTGCCGCGCGAAGCGGATGGGGGGCGCGTCATGCACCGTCCCCGGGGATGATGCGGGCATGCACCTCCAGTGCATCCCATCCTGCAGTACCCAGGTTTTGCATGGTTTGCATATTGGTCTCAAAAATAGCTTCTGGGTTGGGAAAGGCTGCCACTGCGCGGTCCACACTGTCTTCGCGCAACAGATGCAGCGTGGGATAGGGCGAGCGGTTGGTGTAATTGCCAATGTCATCCGGCTCCGTGTCGGCAAACTGGTAGCGTGGATGCAAGCTGGCGATTTGCAGCACGCCATCCAGGTCCAGATCGGCCAGCAAGCTGTCGGCACGCGCCAGCAGGTCATTGAAGTCCAGAAACTCGTAGAACCCATCGGGTGCAATCAACAGCGTGGTGTCCAGAAGCGCCGGATCGGCAGCCTGCAAGGCCAGCAATTCGCGTTTCAGATCGGCCAGCAAGGCCTTGGCCCCGCTTGCGTGGCTGACCACATAGCGCACCTGCTCTTTCACTTCCACGCCTTTGGCAAACGGGCACAAATTGAGGCCGATCACCGCGCGCTGAACCCAGCGGCGTGTGTCTGCAATGGCCTGCGCGTCGCGCGATTCCAAATTTTCTGTCATGCAAAGTTGCTGGGTTGGGCCACGATCAACTTGGCCAGTTCATCCATCAGATCGGTGTTGATACTGGCCGCGGAAATGGTCTTGGTGGCAATGCCAAAACCGTTGGCGTTTGCGATACGGAACACCAACTGGGCCGCATCGTGATCGGCCTTTACCGCAATGCTGCCGCGCGCCTGCGTGGTGTATTCAAAACGCACAGACTGCAAGTTGTTGCGCTCGGGATGCCGTGTCTCCTTGCGCTCGTACTCCACATGGGCAAAAGTCAGTGCCTGCTGCACCCGTTCGACTTCCGGCAGAAAACTGATAGTGACGGCACCGCCTACCGCCACACCCATTTTGGGGGTGATGACCCAGCTCAGGGCAATGGTGTCGAACACCTCTTTGTCGCGCAGCATTTTCTTGCGCGCATCGGCATGAAAGGTATGGAGTTTCATGGCCGGCCACGGCGTTTTTCCATCCAGCGAGAAGCTGGGGCCGGACGGCTCAATCACGCTCAGGTGACGTGCCAGATCACGCAGGTATTGCGAAACGACCTGGCAGGCCGTTTCGGTCGCAGCGGTTCGTGCAGATACATCCTGCTGGACCGCAACTTGACGGCTTTGCATATCTGCAGCCTGCGATTTCAATTGGTTCAGAAAACCCACGGTACCTCCGCCATCTGTTGATAGGTATAAATCGTCACATGCGGCTCACAAGCCCGCCGGCAGCAGGCGCTCACCGGTCAGTCGGTGGTGCTCGCGTGACGCAAACCGGTCTGTCATGCCTGCAATATAGTCTGCCACGCTGCGCTGCAGTGCCGGACCGGCATCCCAGGTTGCCGGCTGTACCGACTGTGAGCGCAATGCGAAACCTGCCTGCATTTCATGCGGTGCAGTGCAATAGGTAGCAAACAAAACACGCACCACCTGCTTGGCCTGCGCCATGGTCTGCACCACCTGCGGATGACGGTACAAATGTGCGAACAAAAAACTCTTGAGTTGCGCCGAGCGCTGCTGCATCTGTGTGCTGAAAACTACCAGGGGTTCGCATTGGCGCACATCCGCAAGCGACTGTGCGCCGCTGCGCGCAATGGCCTGCCCGGTAGCAGCGATCACATCAAACACCTGCTCACTCAGCATCAAGCGGATGCTCTCGTACATCAGGCGTCTGGCCTGGCCAGACTGGCGCAAGTGCGCATGCGCTGCCTTGGCCAGCTCGCAATAGTGGTTGAACAAAGGCACCGCCTGCAACTGCTCCAGCGTGATCAGCCCGGATCGAATGCCGTCGTCAATGTCGTGCGCGTTGTAGGCGATTTCATCGGCCAGATTACAGAGCTGGGCTTCCAGGCTGGCTTGTCTGCCCGCCAGAAAGCGTTGCCCCACGCCGCCCTGCCCGTCGGCATAGGCGTGCTCAGCCGATTCCAGCAGCCGGGCATTGGTTCGTGAGCAGTGTTTGAGAATTCCTTCGCGGGTCTCAAAGGTCAGATTCAGCCCGTCAAACAGTGGGTAACGCTCCTCCAGCAGATCCACCACCCGCAGGCTTTGCAGATTGTGTTCAAAGCCGCCATAGTCGGCCATGCATTCGTGCAGCGCATCCTGCCCCGCGTGACCGAAGGGGGTATGGCCCAGGTCATGGGCCAGGGCGATGGCCTCGACCAGGTCCTCATTCAAGCGCAGCGACCGGGCAATGCTGCGCCCGAGTTGTGCGACCTCCAGCGAGTGGGTCAACCGGGTACGAAACAGATCGCCCTCGTGGTTGAGAAAAACCTGTGTCTTGTAGACCAGCCGCCTGAACGCGGTGGAGTGCACGATGCGGTCCCGGTCGCGCTGAAAATCGGTGCGCGTTGGCGCCAGACTTTCATACAGGCGACGACCGCGTGTGTGTGCGGGGTCACACGCGTAAAGGGCCAAGCCCTCGGGGTGGCCTATGCCGGGCGACAGCATGCGTCTATCACTTCACGCACCAGCGCGTCGGGTGCCGCTTGTACGACGGCCTTGGATGGGCCGTCAATCAAGACAAACTTGATTTCGCCGGCATCTGACTTTTTGTCCAGCCGCATCAGTTCCAGATAACGACCGGCGTTGTCCTTGGCATCCAGTTCCGGGCCGACCACCGGCAAACCCGCGCGCACAATCAGCGCCTGTAGCCGCGCCACAAAATTGGCATCCACCAACCCCAGGCGCCGGGACAGGTGCGCAGCCATCACCATGCCACACCCTACCGCCTCGCCATGCAGCCAGGCGCCATAGCCCATGCCGGCTTCGATGGCGTGACCGAAGGTATGTCCAAAATTCAGGATGGCGCGCAAGCCACCTTCCCGCTCATCCTGCGCCACGACCCAGGCCTTGATTTCGCAGCTGCGCCGCACGGCGTGTGCCACTGCATCCACGTCGCGCGCCAGCAGGCGGTCCATATTCTGTTCCAGCCAGTCCATGAATTGCAGGTCTGCAATCGGCCCGTATTTGATCACTTCGGCCAGTCCTGCACTGAGTTCCCGATCCGGCAAGGTCATCAAGGTGTCCAGATCACACACCACGCGCAGTGGCTGATAGAACGCACCAATCATGTTCTTGCCCCGCGGATGGTTGATGCCAGTCTTGCCGCCGACCGAAGAGTCCACCTGGGACAACAACGTAGTAGGCACCTGCACAAAGGGAACACCGCGCATAAAGCTGGCTGCGGCGTATCCGGTCATGTCACCCACCACGCCACCACCCAGGGCCACCAGCAACGTCTTGCGGTCGCAGCCCTGCTCCAGCAAGGTGTCAAAAATCAGGTTCAGGGTTTGCCAGTTTTTGTGGGCCTCGCCATCCGGCAGCGCAAGCGTGAACACCCTGGAATATTTCTTTTCCAGCGCGCTTTGCAAGGTGGCGGCGTACAGGGGTGCAACCGTCACGTTGCTGACGATGAGAACGGAAGTGGCGCGCGGCAGACCATCAAACAGTCCGTCCTCGCGCAACAAGCCGGAGCCAATCCGGATGTCATAGCTGCGCTCGGCCAGGTCAATCGAAACAGTGTGGGAAGAATGCTTGCTCATAGTCCAAGTTTATGAGCTTTTGGTGTCAGAGCCTGCCGGGCCGACTCAGGGTTTGGTGATATCGCCAGAAAGCTCCAACTGCATCACGATCATGTTGACCAGCGTGGCCACCGAAGGACGTCCGGTTTCGAGTACGAAGTGCGCCACCTCGCGATACAGCGGGTCACGTTCGTCAAACAGATTTTTCAGCTTAAGCAGTGGATCGGCCACTTGCAACAGGGGGCGATTTGAATCGTGACGCAGTCGCCGGAACAGTTCTTCTGGGGTGGACTTGAGATACACCACACGACCCCGGTCATGCAGATGCTGCCGGTTGGCCTGACGCAACACGGCACCGCCACCCGTGGACAAAACCCGGGCCTCGCCCTGGGTCAGGCTGTCCAGCACCTCTTCTTCCATCTCACGAAAACGCAACTCGCCTTCACGCTCGAAGAACTCGCGGATGGAGCAACCGATGCGGGCTTCGATCTCATGGTCCGAGTCGACGAAGGGCAGTTGAAGCCGCCGGGCGAGCTGCCGCCCGACGGTGGTCTTGCCCGAACCGGGAAGACCGACCAAGGCAATCACGCTAACAATCCATCAGTTCTTAAATGGTGAGGGAGGCAGCAAACAGGTCTTGGGCAAATCGACATCGACTGTGCTGGCAGGCAACTGGAATATGGTCGATGCACTGGATTCGGTGCCGCTGACCGAAACCGACGCAGTTATTTGATCAATCACCCAGATGGCTGATGCCTTGAGGAACGTCAGGCTGAACGCAGCCGCTTCACCATTAGCTCCCGTTGTCACAGTTGAAGGAACAGATCCACCCACCGAATTCTGTGGTGTCAAAAAGGTGTCTGCCTTACCGGTTGTAACGGATGTCATGCCTGCAGTAATCGGGTCAGTGCACTGCCCTGCGGTCAACACGGTGGTCAGGTACCGCACCCCGTCCTCCCCGGCATCCAATGATCCATTTCTATTGATGTCCTCGGAGCAGTAGGTCGCGCTTTTGCTAGGGTCCGTGGCATCGGAAGCAATCGTGCAGCCCGACCCCAGGCTAAAGGCCACCGGACGTACCCGCAACGTAACAGTTGTGGACGGCACCGGATTGCCCGTTGAATCCGTTACCTGAACCGCGTAATCCTGAATGTAGAGGGTGTTATCAACAGAAGAGCGGATGACAGATGCAGGACCAAAAGCGACCGACAGTGCCGAACCGCCGATGGTTAAATTGGACTGCGCAGACACAACAGGTGCACTATTCAATACGGAAGCAGTGACCACTATAGGTTGGGCCGTGACTTGCTGGCCCGAGTAAAAATTGGCTGTTGCAAAGCCGGAACCGTCCGTCAGCTGCAAAGCGGGGGTCAAGTACTCGCCCGCATTCGGAACCGGCGACATTGAAAACGAAATTGGGACATTTGCAACACCCTGGGTGTTACCTCCTGCGGAATTCACGGCCCGCGCTGTCAGGCGAATGAAATTGGGGGTACCCGTAGTAGATAACCCGACAGTGGTCTTGTTCGCCGTCAACAGAACCTGGTTCACCGAGGCGATGGGCAATGAAT
>CANBTQ010000212.1 GCA_947372425.1 Comamonadaceae bacterium
AGGTGGCCGTTGTAGTCCACCCAGGCGTGGTTCACATCGCCGCGCCAAGTGCAAAGCAGATCGGACACGCTTCACTCGTCCAGAGAAATGCCGTGCTTGATCTTGGTGGCGCGCACCGCTTCCTGCACCGCCATCAGGCAGTCGTCGCGGTAGCGCTCCAGATCGGCAATGCTGTGCGTGCCCAGTTGCACCTCGGTGCCCTCGACCACCTTGTCGATCAGCGCGTCGGTCAGCTCGGGTGCTACCAGCTTGGTCCAGGGCAGCTTGAGCGCCGGGCCGAACTGCGACATGAAGTGGCGCATGCCGGCATCGCCTCCGGCCAATGTGTAGATCAAAAAGCTGCCCATGAAAGACCAGCGGATGCCGGCGCCGTAGCGGATGGCATCGTCAATCTCGCCGGTGCTGGCCACGCCTTCGTTGACCAGATGCAGGGCTTCACGCCACTGGGCTTCGAGCAGGCGGTCGGCGATAAAGCCGGGCACGTCCTTGCGCACATGCAGGGGCTTCATGCCCAGGTTTTTGTAGATGGCGATGGCGGCTTCCTTGGCTGCGGCCGAGGTCTTCTCGCCGCCCACCACTTCCACCAGCGGCAGCAGGTAGACCGGGTTAAACGGATGGCCGACCAGGCAGCGCTCGGGGTTCACCGCTTGTGCGTAAAACTCGCTGGGCAACAGGCCCGATGTAGAAGAGCCGATGATGACATCGGGCTTGGCGGCGGCGCTGATCTGCGCGTGCAGCTTGATCTTCAGCTCCAGGGTTTCGGGCGCGCTCTCCTGGATGAAGTCGGCGTCTTTCACGCATTCCTCCACGGTGGCCACAAAGCGCAGGCGATCCGGTGAGGCACCGGGCTTGAGGCCATTGGCCACCAGCGCCGGCCAACATTTCTTGATGCGCGCGCGCAGGTTGGCTTCGGCGTTGGGCGCCGGGTCCCAGGCGATCACGTCCAGGCCATTGGCCAGGGCGCGGGCAATCCAGCCGCTGCCGATGACGCCGGTGCCCAGGGCCGCAAAGGTTTTGATATCCGTCTTGAAAGTCATGTGCTGTTCCTTGTGTTCGGGAGTCGCTGCTTAGCGTGCCTTGAGGTTCATCTTGATGCGGCCTTCGGCCGGCGTCATGGGCTTGGCACCCATGCATTCGATCAGCTTGATCACGCGCTCCACCAGACTGCCGTTGCTGGCGGGCACGCCCTTGTCCAGCCAGAGGTTGTCTTCTAGGCCGACGCGCACATTGCCGCCCAGGAGCATGGCCTGCGCGGCCATGGGCATTTGCATGCGGCCAATGCCAAAGCCGGCCCAGGTGGCGCCCGCAGGCAGGTTGTCGACCATGGCCTTCATGGTGGTGGTGTCGGCCGGTGCGCCCCAGGGAATGCCCAGGCAGAGCTGGAACAGCGGGTCGACCAGCAGGCCTTCCTTGATCATCTGCTTGGAGAACCACAGGTGGCCGGTGTCAAAAATTTCCAGCTCGGCCTTCACACCGAGTTCGGTGATGCGTTTGGCGCCCACGCGCAGCGCTTGCGGGGTGGAGACGTAAATCGTGTCGCCATCGCCAAAGTTGAGCGTGCCGCAGTCCAATGTGCAGATATCGGGCAATAACTCTTCCACATGCACCAGGCGCGTGAGGGGCCCCACCAGATCGGTGCCGGGACCAAAGTCGCAGGGCCGCTCGCCCGGGCCTATCTCCAGGTCACCACCCATGCCGGCCGTCAGGTTGACGATCATGTCCACGCCCGAGGACTTGATGTATTCCATCAACTCGCGGTAGAGCGCCGGGTCGCGGCTGCCTTTGCCTGTCTGCGGGTCGCGCACATGGCAGTGCACCACGGTGGCACCGGCGTTGGCGGCCTGGATGGCGGCATCGGCAATCTGGCGCGGCGTTACCGGCACATGGGGGTTCTTGCCAACGGTCTCGCCGGCACCGGTGACGGCGCAGGTAATGATGATGTGTGGGTTCATGTCTGGTAGTCCGGTTCTTCCTGGTTCAGGAAGTTTTTAAGGGCGGTGAAGTGAAGCGCTGAGAAGCGTGTGGGGTAATCGTTCCATTGGCTGCAGGCCAATGCCGCAACCCCATCGGGGATGCGGGAGAGTTCGCGCCCGGTGGCCAGTGCCGCCACCTGCAGCGCGCAGGCCTTCTCCAGGTAATAGAGTTCGTCAAAGGCCTGGGCCACGCTGGGGCCGACGACGATGACGCCGTGGTTGCCCATGAACAGCACGCTTTTGCTATTCGCCATCAGAGCCGCAACACGCGCGCCCTCGTCAGCGTGCAAGGCCATGCCGGCGTAGTCCCGGTCATAGGCAATGCGTTGGTAAAAGCGGCAGGCGTTCTGGTCCAGCATCAGAAACTCAAAGTCCTTGAGGCAGCACAGCACGGTGGCGCTGTGCATATGCGTGTGCAGAATGCAGCGCGCCTGCGGCAAGGCCCGGTGCAGGGCGGCATGCAGGGTCCAGGCCGTGGGGTCGGGTGCGTTGTCTCCCTGTTGGGTTGCCGGGTCATTTACGTCCAGCAACAGCAGCTCGCTGGCGCGTATGCGCGAGAAGTGCGCGCCCACCGGGTTCAATAAAAACTGGCTGCCGGCGTCATTGGTGGCCACACTGAAGTGGTTGGCAATGGACTCGTGCATGTTCAGGCGCGCCGCCCAACGGAAGGCGGCGGCGAGGTCGGTGCGCAATGTGGATAGCTCAGTCATGGTGAACGCATCCTAGACCGGACAGGCTGGCATGTCTCCGGTGCAACCGACGCTCTGTTGACAAAACGCGACGCGCGGTGCTCGGGGTTTTCCCAGGCGGCCCGGGCCGCGCGATAGACTGGCCGCCATGAACCACAGCGCAGACGCAGCCCCGGCCTTCACCTTGCGCAACGTGCGGCGCGACTTCCCGGAGTGGCACTTGGGCCGGCCCGAATACGCCCTGTGGGCGCTGGACTTTGACACCACGGTCATCGCTGCGCGCATGGCCGCAGCGCAGCGCCATCTGGCGCCCTGGTTGCTGGAAGGCTACACCCGCCAGGCCCACATCACCCTGAGCCTGTGCGGCTTCCCCAGCGCACTGCCATGCCATGCCGATGACTTCGGTGCGGCACAGCTGGCTGCACAACTGGCCGGCTTGCAGCGGCTCCGCCCGCTGCCGTTTGAGATCGCCATCGGTGGGTTGGCCACGTTTTCTTCGGTGCCGTATTTCACCGTGCAGGCCGCGGACGGGCCACTGCAGGCCCTGCGTGCCTGCCTGGCCGCAGCGCCTGCGTCGGGCACGCCGGATGACTATGTGCCCCACGTCACGGTCGGGGTGTATGCCGATGCCTGGCCGATGGCCCAGGTGCAGCACAGCCTGGATGCATTTTTGATGTGTGAACCTGTGTGTGCGCAAGTCACCGGAATCCGCCTGCTGGCCTATGTGGCGACGGACATCGGTGGCCCCTTGCACTGCCTGGCCCACTACGACTTCCAGAGTGGCGTGCTGCACCGCAAGCCGGGTTTTCCGTTTGCACCGGCCTCTGTTTGGCATGGAGATTGCTCACCCTGAAGCACAGCCGGAAAGCGGATTTGTTCCGCGTCAACCGGTATGCGCCGGATTTCAAAAATGTGCTCCTGCATGCGGTTATCCTGCGCCTTCGGGTCAATAAAAGAAAGTCGTTGTATGAACTCATTGCAAGCCATCGCAGACACTGACATGCATGCTGCTGACCGCAACAAGCCGCTGCAAGGTTTGCTGCAACGGCTGCGTGGCACCGATAGCGTGAGCGACGAAGCCGGCCCTTCGGTCAAGGCCAGCCTGTTCATGGCCTTTGCTTCGGTGCTGGCCGGTGCCCTGGTGATAGGCGCGTTTTCGCTGTGGCAAATGGGGCGCATCAATGCCTCGACCCAAGCCATTTACGAGCACGAATACGCTGCCGGTCAGGCGGTCGAACAGGTGCGTGGACTGGTCTTGCGTGCCAGCCGGGCGCAATCGCAACTGCTGACGGCCACCACGGCCGGCGAGCGCGACAGCCTGGGCAAGGACGTGGCGGGCAGCCTGGCAGAAATTGAAAAACGCCTGGGCATTGTGAGCAGCCTGGCCGACACCGACGAATCGCGTGACCTGGGCAAGAAGCTCCAGGACAGCATGGGCAAATGGGCCAAGCGGCTGACCGACTATGTGGCACTGGTGAAGGCGCAGCCGCTGGATCTGGTGCAAATGAGTCCGGACGTGCCCTCGGAGGACGCCGGCTTGCTGAACGAAACCCGCAAGGTCGAGAAGGCCGTGGATGCGGTGCTGGTGCTGCGCAGCGAATCGGCCGAGGCCACCATGCTGCATGCGGGCAGCATCTACAAGACCTCGATGAACTGGGTTGCCGGCATCATGCTGGCGCTGGTTGCGCTGTCGGTGGGCATCAGCATGTGGGTGACGCGTCGCCTGTCGCGCCAGCTGGGCGGCGAGCCGTCGTATGCCAAGTCGATTGCCAGCCGGATTGCGCAGGGCGATTTGTCCATGCAAATTACCTTGCTGCCAAATGATGAGACCAGTCTCCTGCATTCCCTGCAGCAGATGCAGGGGCAACTGGCCCGCACCATCAGCCAGATTGCCGAAAGCTCCACCCAGGTGGCCAACGCATCGCGCGAAATCAGCATGGGCAATCAGGACCTGTCGGTGCGCACCGAACAGCAGTCGCAGTCACTGGACCAGACTGCCTCCAACATGGACCAGATGACCCAGGTGGCCGAGCGCTATGCCTCCAGCGCCAACGAGGCGGCCACCCTGTCCACGCGTGCGACGCAGGCCGCCCTGCATGGTGGTGAAGTGGTAGCCCGCGTGGCGCTGACCATGGACCGCATCAACGGCACCACCCAGACCATTCACTCGAACATCAGCGAGATTGAAGGCATTGCGTTCCAGACCAATCTGCTGGCGCTCAATGCGGCGGTGGAGGCGGCCCACGCCGGTGAACAGGGACGCGGCTTTGCCGTGGTGGCGGCCGAAGTGCGGGCCCTGGCGCAGCGCAGCGCCAAGGCGGCCCGGGAGATCAAGGCCCTGATCGAGAACTCGACCCAGCAGGTGCGCGAGGGCATGGTGCTGGTGAAAGAGGCCGATCAGACCATTGCCGAAATGGCCCAGGCCGTTTCCGATGTCAGCAATGTGATGAATGCGGTGTCCAGCTCCTCGCTGGAACAAAGCCAGGGCATCGCCGAGATCAACGGTGCCATCTCGCAATTGGAAGGCACCACCCAGCAAAACGCCGCGCTGGTGGAAGAGGCCGCCGCCGCCTCGCAGTCGCTGGACGAACAGGTGCAGCGCCTGGAGCACCTGGTCGGGCGCTTTACCCTGGGTTAGCCGCGCGGCTTGCCCAGTGACAGCAGGCCGGTGGACAGGCTGGTGCCGGCAATGATGACCAGGGCACAGACCACCATCCTGGGCGTGATGGACTCGCCCAGCAAGAGCACGCCGTAGAACACGGCAAAGGCCGGGATGGCAAAGGTCACCGACAGTGCGCGGGCCGGGCCGGCGCGCTCACTCAGCCGGAAGTACAGGATGTAGGCCAGGCCGGTGCAGACCACGCCCAGCACCAGCGTGGCCGCCCAGGCCTGCAGGCTGGGTGCTTGGGCCGGCCAAAACCACAGGGC
>CANBTQ010000213.1 GCA_947372425.1 Comamonadaceae bacterium
GACCGCGAAGTGGCTTTGATGTCTGACTGGATTTGCGGTGCCAATGTGGCCGACTACCACCTGAGCGGTGTCAACTGGGGCCGTGATTTGCCCGAGCCGGACGTGATTGCAGACCTGCGCAATGTCATCGAAGGTGATCTCTCGCCGGATGGCAAGGGTGCCCTGGCGATTGAACGCGGCATCGAGGTGGGCCATGTGTTCTACCTGGGTACCAAGTACAGCCGCGCAATGAATGCCACTTTTCTGGACGTGAATGGCAAGCCGCAGTTCATGGAAATGGGCTGCTACGGCATTGGTATCACGCGCCTGCCTGCCGCCGCCATTGAGCAAAACCACGATGAGCGCGGCATCATCTGGCCAGACTCGCTGGCACCGTTTACGGTTGTGCTATGCCCCATTAGCCCAGACCGTTTTCCGGACGTGAAGGCCGCCGCCGACAAGCTTTATGCCGATTTGATGGAAGCCGGCGTGGATGTGATCTTGGATGACCGCAACGAACGTCCCGGAGCCATGTTTGCCGACTGGGAATTGATAGGCGTGCCGCACCGCGTCACCCTGGGCGACCGCGGTCTGAAAGAAGGCATGGTCGAATACCAGCACCGTCGCGACGCAGCTGCAACCAGTGTTCCGGTGGCTGACATCCTGGGGCTGATTCAGTCGCGCCTGACGGCATGAACGTAGCGCGCACCGCAAGGGCATACCCGTGAGCCTGCTGGCATCTGGGCCATACAGGCCAGGGCGGCGCGGTGTATTGGCCCTGTTCGGTGCGCCAGCAATTTTGGCCTTGCCCCGAATGGCAAGTGCCGGAGCTCAGGTGGAAGAGCCGTTGGCTGACGCTGTGCGCAATGCACTGAGCGCGGCAGTCGGCGGCAGTGAGCCGCCGGAGCCGGTTTTTGCAGATACCGAAGCTCGCGTGCATTACCTGCGCTGGAAAGTGGAAATGAACGCGCGGCTCGTGGCGCGCAATTCGGATCTGAAAACCCTGCAGGACCGCGACGAATTTCTCCAGACGCTCTGGTACAACTGCAAGCGTGCGCGCCTGGATGTGGCCCTGGTGTTGGGTTTGATCCAGGTAGAGAGCAATTTCCGCCGCTTTGCCGTGAGCAGTGTGGGCGCCAGAGGTTACATGCAGGTGATGCCGTTCTGGGCCCGCAGCATTGGCGATGGCGACGCCAACAAGTTGTTTCACAAGAAGGTCAATCTGCGCTTCGGATGTGTCATCCTGCGGCATTACCTGGACCTGGACCATGGTGACCAGTTCCTGGCCTTGGGCCGTTACAACGGCTCGCGCGGCAAGGCGGCCTACCCCGATGCGGTACAGGGAGCACGGCGTCGCTGGGAGTTCAATGCCTGACTAACTTGCCCCGGGGATGGTCTGCCTCCCGGATGCGCGGCAGCCCAATTGGAAGCTGCCTGCGCCGGTTTTGCGCGCTCAGGCAGGTTTGGCGGCCAGTGCCTGGGCCAGTTCACCCGATTCGTACATTTCCATCATGATGTCGGAGCCACCAATGAATTCACCCTTGACATAGAGTTGCGGGATGGTGGGCCACTGGCTGTATTCCTTGATGCCCTGGCGGATTGCGTCGTCTTCCAGCACGTTGACGGTCTTCACGGATTTCGGATCCACGCCACATGCCTTCAGGATCTGGATGGCACGGCCGGAAAAACCGCACTGCGGGAAAGACGCTGTGCCCTTCATGAAAAGCAGAACCTCGTTGGATTTCACCAGTTCATCAATACGTTGTTGTGCGTCGCTCATGTCAAAAACCTCAAATGGATGTAGGGGCTGATTATTTCACCTTCGCAAGCAGATTGCCCAAACAGGCCGATCCGGACGTTCGGGCAACGGGGTTTTTACGGATAATCAGGCAAACCCCATCACATCAAGACCATGAAAATCGAAAAAAACACCGCTGTCACCCTGCGCTACACCGTCTCCGATACCAGCGGTAAATTGCTGGAAGAAAGCAAGGAGCCCATGTCCTACCTGCATGGCGGCTATGGAAACACCTTTGCCAAAATTGAAGAGGCATTGGAGGGGCAGGATGCCTCCTACAGGACCACGATCGAGTTGCAACCCGAAGATGCATTTGGTGTGCGCGATGAAGGCCTGTTGCAGACCATTCCCAAGAAGCAATTCCCGCCGGGCGTCAAGATCGGTGGTCAGTTGGAAGGTCGTGATGATGCAGGCCACTCGATTGTTTTTACCGTGCTCAAGATCAAAGGTGACACCGTTTATCTGGATGGCAACCACGCCTTGGCCGGCAAGACTTTGCGTTTCGGTCTGCAGGTGCTGGAAGTGCGCGCCGCCTCCGAAGAAGAGATTGCCCACGGCCACGTACACGGCGCCCACGGCCATCACCATTAGGACACTTCCTAAAGGTGGCGGTAGCGGTGATAATTACCGCTTTTATCAATAAAAGGACGTCTATGTTTATGGGAGCCCTGCGCTTGGCTTGCGCCTTGACTGCCGCCACCACGGTGCTGTTTGCCCAGCCGGCTTCCGCACTGCAGCCCGCAACGGGCAAGGTGATTTTGAGCATCTCAGGAAACGTGGCAGAAAAAAATACGCCCAATGCGGCCGTATTTGATTTGCCCATGCTGGAACACTTGCCCCAGTACAACTTCACCACCATGACTCCGTGGGAGAAGCAGCCGATTCAATTTACCGGCCCGCTCTTGCGCGATGTGCTGGCGGCAGCCAAAGCCAGTGGCAGCACGATCAAGGCCGCTGCGCTGAACGACTACCAGACCTCGATCCCGATGGACGACGCCCAGAAATTTGACGTCATCCTGGCGCACAAGATGGACGGGAAAGCCATTCCGGTGAAGACCAAGGGCCCGCTGTTTATCGTCTATCCCTACGACTCCAAGCCGGAGTTGCGGTCCACGGTGTATTACGAGCGCTCGGCCTGGCAACTCAAGTCCATGACTATTGAATAGGATGCTGGGGCGCACCAACAATCAGCGCTATTTGCTCTGGCTGGCGCTGGGCACTGCCAGCATGGCACTGGCGGTTGCTTCGCTGTTGGTGTTTGAGTTGGCTCAAAGGCGTGCGATTGATGAAAGCAGTGTCATTCGCTCCGATTCGCTCACAGCGCTGGCATTCCAGTTTGAGCGGGAGTTCCTGCGCTTGCGCCAAACCCTGAGTGAAACCCTGTCCAAAACCGAGTCGCCGGACCAGGATGCCCTGTCGCTGCGTTACGACATTTTTCTCAGCCGCCTGACGCTGTTGCGGGACAGCCCCAGCGTCCTGCTGTTGATGCAGCGCGAGGAATACCGCAAGGTCATTCCCCAGCTGACGCCGCTGGTGGACCAACTGGACCAGTTGCTGGGTGCTCACCCCATAGACCGGGCAGGTCTTGCGCATGTGTTGGCCGATCTCAACGGCTTGGGTGCCGATGTCCAGCAACTCACACTGGCCGCCACATCCGAAGTGGCCCGCCTGTTGGAACGCCAGGCCAATACCATGCGGGAGCAAAACGAACTCATCATCTGGCTGACTGTGGCCCAGCTGGTGCTGCTGGTTGTTGCTTCGGGCTCGTTGTTGCTGCGCCAGAAGCGCATTGAGGCCGAGCGGATTGCGCTGGAGAGCATTACCGAAGAACTGCGCAACGCCCATTGGCGTGCCGAGTCAGCCAACCGGGGCAAAAGCCAGTTTTTGGCCAATATGAGCCATGAACTGCGCACACCGTTCAACGGGCTGATGGGCATGCTGTCGTTGCTGCAGTCCACGCCCATGACGGTGCAGCAGGCAGATTACCTGCAAACCGCCCAAGGCTCGGCCAAACATCTGCTGACCTTGCTGAATGACATTCTGGATCTATCTGCCCTGGAAAGCGGCAAGCTCACGCTCAAACCAGAGCCGGTACAACTGGCGCGGGTGCTGGCGGAAGTGAATGCACTGATGCAACCGCTGGCCATTAGCAAGGGCCTCACATTCCAGATGACGGTGCCCGATTCGACCTGGCCGGATCTGCTGGCAGACGAGACCCGCGTCAAGCAGATATTGTTCAATCTGATCAACAACGCAATCAAGTTCACTTCGGCAGGTCTGGTGAGCCTGGTGGTGTCCGAGCGTGCCCGGTCCGATGCTTCCGTTACCCTGGAATTCGCCATTCAGGATACCGGCATCGGCATGGATGCCAAGGTGCTGGCGCGCCTGTTTCAGCGGTTTTTCCAGGTAGAGGAAAGCAGCACCCGGCGTTTCGGTGGCACCGGCTTGGGACTTGAAATCTCCCAGTCACTTGCACGCATGATGGGCGGTGAAATTACGGTTTCCAGCAAGGTTGGCATGGGCTCCACCTTTACCTTTTCCCTGCAGTTGCCTATCAGCCCCCTCGCGTCGCTGCCCGTGGCGCAGCCTCCCAGTGCGCCGGTGCTGGTGCCGGTTACGCCGGTGTCGGCAGCCTCCCTGCCGCAAGATCATGCCATCCGCGTCCTGGTGGTGGAAGACCACCCGATCAACCAGAAGCTGGTTGGTGTGCTTTTGGGCCGCATGGGCTGCCGCATTAGTTATTGCGAGAACGGACAACTGGCCTTGCAAACGGTGCAGCAGGAAGCATTCGACCTGATCTTGATGGACGTGAACATGCCGGTCATGGACGGCCTGACGGCTACCCGCCAGATCCGCGCCTTGCCGGGTGCTGTGGCGCATATACCCATCGTGATCTTTACGGCCGACGTCATGAACGAGGCCAGTGAGCAGGCCAAGGCAGCCGGTGCCAATGACTTCATCAGCAAGCCGGTGAATATTGAGCAGTTGCGCGCAGTCGTGCTGAAGTACGGATTGGGCAGTACGAACTCGGATGGGCGGCTTGTTGCTGTTGAGTAGGCTAATCAGCAATTAAATTTCGTTCATAGAACGTTGTGCGCACAAATTGGCAATAATCTGCGCAGCTATTGGGCATACGATATCTCCTGTATGGTTCTGTATGAAACCCTGAGGAGTTCCCTGTGATAGCCCAGCCCGCCGCCAAATACCGCGCCTTCCAAGGCATTCAACTTACCGACCGCCAGTGGCCTTCGCGCACGCTGACTACCGCCCCGATCTGGATGAGCAGTGATCTGCGTGATGGCAACCAGTCCCTGTTTGAGCCCATGAATGGCGAGCGCAAGATGCGTATGTTCCGCACCCTGTGCGAGGTGGGCTTCAAGCAGATTGAGGTGGCCTTTCCCAGCGCGTCCCAAACCGAGTTCGACTTTGTACGCAAGCTGATTGAGGGCGGCAACATTCCGGCCGATGTCACCATCGAAGTGCTGACCCAATCGCGTGAGCACCTCATACGCCGCACCATGGAGTCGCTCAAGGGCGCACGCCAGGCCATTGTGCATGTGTACAACGCCACTGCGCCGGTGTTCCGGGACGTGGTGTTCGGCATGCAAAAGGCCGAGATTGTGGAGATGGCCCTGCAGGCGGTCCGGCTGATCAAGCAACTGGCCGCTGAGCAACCCGAAACCACGTTCACGCTGGAATACAGCCCCGAGGTGTTCAGCAGCACCGAACCCGAATTTGCGCTGGAAATCTGCAATGCCGTCACCGCCGAGTGGGG
>CANBTQ010000214.1 GCA_947372425.1 Comamonadaceae bacterium
GCGTTGGCCTTGTTGACGGTTTCCCATTCGCCGGTCTTGACCATGGCGCCGGGTTGGCGGCCGCCGTTTTCGTCACCGGGGGTGATCAGCTCGCCGTCTTTCCACTCTTCCTTTTCCATCTGGATGGGCAGGCTGATGTGGTCGGAGTACTTGTTGACGATGCCCTTGACCTTCCAGCTCTGGGTGTAGTCGAGGGCGTCTTCGCGCAGGTGCAGGATGACGCTGGTACCACGGGCTGCGCGCTCAATGCTTTCCACCTCGAACGCGCCGCCACCGCTGGCGCCACCGTCGCTGACCCAGCGCACGCCTTCGCTGGCGCTCAATCCGGCGCGGCGCGATTCCACAGTGATCTTGTCGGCCACGATAAAGCCGGAGTAAAAGCCCACGCCGAACTGGCCTATGAGTTGCGAGTCGGCCTTCTGGTCACCGCTGAGCTTGGAGACAAAGTCTTTGGTGCCGCTCTTGGCGATGGTGCCCAGGTTGTCAATCGCTTCCTGCTGGCTCAAACCAATGCCGTTGTCGGTAATGGTCAGGGTCTTGGCGTCCTTGTCCAGCACCAGGCGCACCTTGAGCTCGGAGTCGTTCTCGTACAGGCCGCTGTTGTTGATGGCTTCAAAGCGCAGCTTGTCGCAGGCGTCCGAGGCATTGGAGATCAGTTCACGCAGAAAAATCTCTTTGTTGGAGTACAGCGAGTGGGTGACCAGGTGCAGCAGTTGTGCGACTTCGGCCTGGAAGGAAAGGGTTTGCTTGCTCATAGGATTCGATAAAGGTCTAAAACAATGGATTTTGTCAGGCTGAAAAGGCCGGGCGGCCCAAGCCCAGTCTAATTGCGGGCATCGTGCGGGTTTTCAAGGGGCTTTGCTAGCGGTCAAATTCATGCAAAATGGTGCCGTGGCTACTCCCCCAGACCGTTCCAAACCCGCTGATCGCAGCCCGCCGGCTGCGCACGATTTCTTTTTGGATCCGCTGCCCGTACCGGACGCCACCGAGAGCAATTCGGACACTGCCTGGGGGCTGTGGGAGCACACCTTGCGCGCCCATGACGGCACCGCCCCCCCGCAGGACGAGGTCGCTCCGGATTTTGCGGAAACCATGCCCTCCGATCTATTGCCCTTGCACAAAGACAAGGCGCGTTAGGTTCAAAACCTTTCGGCCGGCGACAGATAGCGCCATTGGCCCACGGGCAGGTTGCCCAGCATCACGCGGCCTACGCGTACGCGCTTCAGGCCCACCACCTTCAGGCCCACCAGCTCGCACATGCGCCGGATCTGGCGCTTTTTGCCTTCGGTGAGCACAAAGCGCAGCTGCTCCGGGTTTTGCCATTCGACCTTGGCGTGTTTGAGCGCCTGGCCATCCAGACTCAGGCCGTGGCGCAGCAGCGCCAGTTGGTCTTTGGGGAACACCGACTGGACATCGGCGCTGACCGGGTCGTCGTCGTCAATGCGGCTGAGCTGGGTGGGCGCGGCAGGGTAGGTGGCCGCGGCGGACATGCCGGCGGCCGTGTTGGCCTTGCCCGTGTAGACCACCCGCACCAGGTATTCCTTTTCCATCACCGAGTCTTCGCCGATCAACTGGCGGGCGACGCGCCCGTCCTGGGTCAGCACCAGCAGGCCGGTGGAGTCAATGTCCAGACGGCCGGCCGGAACCAGGCTTTTGAGCTGGCTGCCGTGGAAGAAGAAGCGGGCGTTGTCATCTTTCCAGCGGTTTTGCGGCTGCACCAGGGTAATGGCCGGCTCATGCCCGTCCTCAGCCTGGCCGCTGACCAGGCCTATCGGCTTGTTGATCAGGATGGTGACCTGTGTGGCCTGGTGGCCCTTGGCTTCCTTGTCGATGTCTATCTTCACATCGGGTGCCACCTGCATGCCCATTTCGGCGATACGGCCGTTGACCTTGACCCAGCCCTTGGCAATCCAGTCATCGGCTTCGCGGCGGGAGGCCAGTCCCAGTTCCGCCATGTGCTTGTTCAGGCGCAGGGTGCCGTTGGGGCCTACGGCTGCGGTATTGGTCTGCCCCGCCGGAATGGGCGCGCGCCCGGCAGGAGCTGCGGCGCGGCGAAAAACAGGGGGGGCTTTGGGTTCGGTCATGGGCACGGAGTTGGTGGGGGTCCGGCCCATTTTAGAGCGCACCCGTTGCGGGTGCGCCGGAGCGGCTTACTCTGCCTGCTTCATGGGGCAGGTATTGATACCCAGCACCGTGTACAGCGGGCACCAGCCGATGAGGCCGGTAAGCAAGGGAACCACACCGATCCAGCCCCAGAGGCCGATGGTGTGCGTGAAGGTAAGGGCCAGCAACAGGATGCCGACGGCAATGCGCAGCGCGCGGTCCAGGGTGCCTTCATTGGGTTTCATAAGAGATCCTTTTCATCAAGAGTGGAAGATGGTTCTATTGAACCGCTTTGGCCTCTTTTTGTATGTGACCTGAGTCACATGCCGCCGGGCGTGGCCACACCCGTCAACCGGCTTGCGTTTCGGCAACTGCCCGCAAGGCCTTGCTGTCCACAATGTGAATGTGCTCGCGCGCCAGTTCTACCCAGCCTTCGCGCTCAAAGCGGCGCAGCAGACGTGAAACCATTTCGCGCACGGTGCCCAATTCGTTGGCCAACTGCTGGTGCGTGAGCGCCAGGCTTTGGCCGCGCCCCAGCAGCGTGGCTGCCAGGCGCTGGTCCAGGCGCTGAAAAGCCACGGCATCGATGAGGCCGGTCAGGTCGGCCATGCGTTCGGCAAACAGGCCCAGTACATCGTTGCGGAACACCGGGGTCTCCAGCCACTGCACAAAGATGGAGGGCGTGATCATCAGCAGCCGGGTCGGGCGCGTGCTGATGCCGCGTGCCATCAAGGGCGCGCTGCGAAACAGGCTGGCGCTGGAGACCAGACACAACTCGCCGGGCACCACGCGGTACAACTCCAGCGAACGGCCGTCGCCGGCGTGGCGTGACACCTTGATCTCGCCCTCCAGCACCAGCGGGAAGCCCTGGCAGGCGGCGCTTTCGCTGAACAGAACGGTATTGGCCGCCACCACCATCGGCGCAACCGCCGGCCCCAGCGCGTGCAGGCTCGGTACCACATGGGCGAGCGCGGGGTAGAGGGTGACTGGATCCGTGTTCATGGTTGCAGTGTATGCCCAGTGTGGCGCTTGAACACTTGCGAACGCAAGGCCTGCAAATCCAGGATGCGCAGGCCGCCGTATTCCACCCGGATCGAGCCCTGCTCCGCCAGCGCCGTCAGGGCCTCGTTGACGCGCTGGCGCGACAGGCCCACCAGGTAGGCCAGTTCCTGCTGGGTGATGCGCAACACCTCGCCCACGCCCGGATACAGCGTGGGGTTGAATAGCGATGCCAGGCTGCGCGCCACGCGGATGTCGGGGTTGGTCAGGCGGTCGATCTCGCGCGCGGCGATGAACTGGCCCAGTCGCTCATTGAGCTGGTTCATCACAAAGCGGTTAAAGCCGATGGAGTGGTCCAGCAGCCAGTGGAAGGTGTCCACGTGCAGGCCGGCCACCAGGCTTTTGCGCAGCGGCTGGATGTTGTAACGATAGGTCTCACGCTTGAGCGCCGTGCCCTCGCCAAACCAGCCACCGGGCGGTACGCCGGTAAAGGTCATGGTCTGGCCCTCGGCGTTGTCGGTGCTCATCTTCAAGAGACCGTCGACCACGCCGAACCAATAAGTCACGGGCCTGCCCATGCGGCAGACAAATTCGCCCGGCAGGGCTTCGCTGATGCGCAGCTCGTCTACCGCACGCTGGCGCTCTCCTTCCTTCAGCAGACGCAGCCAGGGAATGGCGTCCAGCTCGGGCTCCGTCAGCGGGCGACGGCGTTGGTGCAAGGCACTGTCAGTAACCATGGGGGTGAATTTGTAAGGTGGCAATAAGTGAAGGGAAAACACCTATCCGGAAGTCGTTGAATTGTCGTCCGAATGACAGCATAGCGTCAATGATGGCCCAATAATCAGGCCTATTCGAATAGCCCCCGTATCGGCGTGGGGCAGCAAGAGGACACACATGCGAACCACATTTCCGCAACTGCTGATGCAACATGCCGCGCAGCGCCCGCAGGCGCCCGCCATGCGCGAAAAGGAATATGGCATCTGGCAAACCCTGAGCTGGTCCGCGCTGGCCACCATGGTCGAAGAACTGGCCGCCGGTCTGCACCAGGCCGGCCTGCGCCGCGATGACCACATGATCGTGATCGGCGCCAACCGCCCGCGCCTGTACGCCACCATGCTGGCCGTGCAGGCCCTGGGTGCCGTGCCGATTCCGCTGTACCAGGACGCGGCCGCCGCCGAATGCGTGTTCCCCATCAACAATGCGGAAGTCACCTTTGCCTTTGCCGAAGACCAGGAGCAGGTCGACAAGCTGCTGGAAATCCGCGAGCAGTGCCCGCAGTTGGCGCGCATCTATTTCGACGACCCGCGTGGCCTGCGCAAATACGATGAGCCGGGCCTGGCCTCGCTGGACGAGTTGCAGGCGCGCGGCAAGGCCTTTGCCGCCCTGCACACCGACTTCTTCAAGGAAGAAGTGGCCAGGATCCAGCCCGACGATGTGGGCGCCATGTTCTTTACTTCCGGCACCACCGGCAACCCCAAGGGCGTGGTGCACACGCACGACTCGCTCTTGAACCGTGCCCGTGCCGGTGCCGAGTTTGACAAGCTGACCAGCGCCGAAGAGGTGCTGGCCTATCTGCCACCGGCCTGGATCGGCCAGAACATCTTCAGCTATGCGCAATGGCTGGCCTGCGGCTACGTGGTGAACTGCCCGGAGTCGGCCGCCACCGCCACCATCGACCTGAAGGAAATCGGCCCGACCTATTACTTTGCCCCGCCCCGCGTGTTTGAAGGTCTGCTGACCAGCGTGATGATCCGCATGGAAGACGCCGGCGCCTTCAAACGCAAGATGTTCCATGCCTTTATGGCCGTGGCGCACAAGGTGGGCCCGGCGCTGATGAATGGCGAGGAAGTGGGTGCATTCGACAAGCTGCTGTATGCGCTGGGCAATCTGTGTGTGTACGGCCCGCTGCGCAACACCTTGGGCTTTAGCCGGGTGCGTGTGGCCTATACGGCGGGCGAGGCCATTGGCCCGGACCTGTTCAGCTTTTACCGCTCCATCGGCATCAACATCAAGCAGCTCTACGGCTCCACCGAAACCGCGGTGTTTGTCTGCCTGCAGCCCGACAACCAGGCGCGTGCCGACACCGTGGGCGTGCCCTGCGCGGGCGTGGAAATCAAGGTGGCTGAGAACGGCGAAATTCTGGTCAAGTCGCCCGGCTTGCTCAAGGAGTACTACAAGAACCCGGCCGCCACGGCCGAGGTGCTGAGTGCGGACGGCTGGTACCACACCAGTGACGCTGGCTTTCTCGATGCCCATGGCCACCTGAAGATCATCGACCGGGTGAAAGACGTGGGCCGTATCCAGGGCGGCAACTTTGATGGCGCCATGTTTGCGCCCAAGTATGTGGAGAACAAGCTCAAGTTTTTCCAGCACATCAAGGAGGTCGTGGCTTATGGCGACGGCCGCGAAAAGGTTTGCGTCTTCATCAACAT
>CANBTQ010000215.1 GCA_947372425.1 Comamonadaceae bacterium
AATATCGACCGCGACAAGGCCAGTGCGCTGGGCGTGAACTTCACGGCCATCAACACGGCCATCTCCACCGCGCTGGGTTCCAGCTATGTGAACGACTTCCCCAACGCCGGGCGCCTGCAGCGCGTGGTGGTGCAGGCCGATGCGCCCACCCGCATGCAGCCCGACGATCTGCTGCAGCTCAATGTGCTCAACAGTGCCGGCCAGACCGTGCCCTTCTCGGCCTTTGCCCATACCGAGTGGATCACCGGGCCCATGCAGACGATCCGCTACAACGGTTTCCCGACCATGCGCATCTCGGGTGAGCCCGCACCCGGCCAGAGCACCGGTGCGGCGATTGCCGAAATGGAACGCCTGGCCGCGCAGTTGCCACCGGGCTTTGCCTATGAGTGGACCGGACAGACTTTTGAGGAAAAGCTCTCCGGGTCGACTGCCACCGTGCTGTTTGCCTTCTCGCTGCTGGCCGTGTTCCTGTGCCTGGCCGCGCTCTACGAGAGCTGGTCGATTCCGTTTGCGGTGATTCTGGTGGTGCCCCTGGGCGTGCTGGGCGTAACCCTTGCGGCGCACCTGCGCGGGCTGGAGAACGACATCTACTTCAAGGTCGGCCTGATCACCATCATTGGCCTGTCGGCCAAGAACGCGGTGCTGATCATCGAGTTTGCCAAGGACCTGCATGCGCAGGGCCTGGGGCTGGTGGAGTCGGTGCTCAAAGCCGTGCACCTGCGCTTCCGCCCGATCCTGATGACCTCCATGGCCTTCATCCTGGGCGTGCTGCCTTTGGTGCTGGCCAGCGGTGCGGGTTCGGCCAGCCAGCGCGCCATCGGCACCGGCGTGATGGGCGGCATGATTACCGCCACCGCCTTGTCGGTGTTCTTTACCCCGGTGTTCTTTGTGGTGGTGCGCAGCATCTTCAAGGGCAGCGAGCGCCAGCGCCGCATGTATGCACACGAGCAGCAGGAGGGCGAACTGGCCGCCCCCGTGGCCGTGGACCCGGAGAACCTGGTATGAACCAACTGACACTTTTCAAACGCAGCGCACTCGCCACACTGGCGGCTTCGCTGGTGGCCTGTGGCTCCCTGACACCCGACTACCAGCGCCCGGCGGCACCGGTGCCGGCCCAGTTTGCAGCCGTCGATGCGCCTGCAGCTGCACGCCCGGCCGCCGAGTTGCCCTGGAAGGCCTTCTTCACCGATGCCAACCTGCAGCAGCTGATCCGGATTGCGCTGGACAACAACCGCGACCTGCGCGTGGCCCTGCTCAATGTCGAGCAGGCCCGTGCCCTGGTGGACAGCCGCAAGGCCGACCGCTGGCCCACGGTGAATGCCGGCCTGGGCCTGACGCGTGGCACCGCCAGCGATGGCAGTGTGGGCAGCACCTACAGTGCAGGCTTGCTGGTCACGTCCTACGAGATCGATTTGTTTGACCGCCTGCGCAGCCAGTCGGATGTGGCCTTTGCCCAGTACCTGGCCAGCACCGAGGCCGGCAAGGCCGCGCAGATCAGCCTGGTCAGCTCGGTGGCCACGACCTACCTGGCGCTGCAGGCCGACAGCGCACTGCTCGATCTGGCGCAACAAACGCTGGCCACGCGCGAAGATTCCACCAAGCTGATCCGGCTGCGCTTTGACCAGGGGGCCAGTTCGCAGCTCGACCTGAGCCAGGCCCAGTCGCTGCTGGAATCAGCGCGCGTGAGTGTGGCGCAAAGCACGCGCCAACGCATGCTGGACGTGAACGCACTGAACCTGTTGCTGGGGCAGGCGGCACCGCTTGCCTTGACGGCAGCCGGCACCCAGACGCCGGTGCAGTTGCAGGATCTGCCGGTGGGCTTGTCTTCGGACGTGTTGCTGCGCCGCCCCGATGTGGTTCAGGCCGAACAGCAGTTGCTGGCGGCCAATGCCAATATCGGCGCCGCGCGGGCCGCCTTCTTCCCCAAGATACTGCTCACCGCCAGCGCCGGCAGTGTCAGCAACCAGCTCGAAGGCCTGTTCAAGGACGGCAGTTTTGCCTGGAGCCTGGCGCCGCAGCTGCTCATGCCCTTGTTTGACGCCGGGCGCAACCAGGCCAATCTGGCTGCCGCCAAGGTGGCACGGGATGTGGCCGTGGCACAGTATGAAAAAGCCATCCAGTCGGCCTTCCGCGAAGTGTCGGATGCGCTGGCCGGCCGCGCCACCCTGGCCGACCAGGCGCGCGCGCAACAGGCCCAGACCCGCGCCGAGGCCGAACGTGCCCGCCTGACCGAGCTGCGCTACCAGAATGGCGCCAGCAGCTACCTCGAGGTGCTGGACGCGCAGCGCTCGCTGTTTGCAGCGCAACAGGCTGAGCTGCAATTGAGCGCGCAAGCCCAGCAAAATCTGGTCACGCTGTATCGGGTCTTGGGTGGGGGTTGGAACATGGACGCTGCAACACCCTGAAGCCCGAGCCGGTTGCACCGGTGCGGGGCTGGTTGCACACCAGTCCGGCCGGCGCAGTGGCTAGCCGTCCTGCAGCAGCAGGACGTGCGGATCCACGTTGAGCGCCGTGGCCAGGGACACCAGCACGACCAGGGTCGGGTTGGCTTCACCGGATTCGATACGGCTGAGGTAGGTACGGAATATTCCGCAGCGTTCGGCCAAAGTTTCCTGGGAAAGGCCGGCGCCGCGGCGCAGTGCCCGAACTTTTTTGCCTACAACGTTTTTGAAATTAATGTCGTTTTGTTCCACGCATCTAGTATGCGGCCAATTGAATGACCCCATGATCATCCATTCACACAATACGCCGCGTGCAAGACCTTTTTTGTTGTTCTGCTGCGTGCCGCGTACGCGTCTCCGCAGCCCTCAGCGCGTGCCCACCACCTCTGCTGCACTGCGAAAGGCCTCCACCGCACTGGGCACGCCGCAATACACGGTGGCATGCAGCAGCACTTCCTGAATCTCTTCCACCGTGGCGCCGTTGTTCAGCGCCCCGCGCACATGGCCCTTGAGCTCGTGCTGCTTGCCCAGCGCGGTCAGCATGGCCACCGTCACCAGGCTGCGGGTCTTCAGGTCCAGCCCCGGGCGCTGCCAGACATCGCCCCAGGCATTGCGCGTGATGTGCTGTTGCAAGGGCGCGGTGAAGGCGGTGACGCCCTCAAACGCGCGGGCCACAAAATCTTCTCCCATTACCTGCTTGCGCATGGCAAGCCCGGCATCAAACTGTGTATCACCCATGGTGGTTTGCCGCTTCCAAAAAAGCATGAGCTTAAGCGCTGCGGGTTAATGCCGGGCACGGCACACGCAGATTGCGCACGCCCGTACCATACGGGGCCCCAACCGTCCTGCGACCCACCCCGTTTGCCATGCCCCTGACCGAACTGATGCTGCTGCTGTGCCTGGGTGCGGCCCTGGGGTTTTTTGGCGGGCTGTTCGGCATTGGCGGCGGCATCATCGTGATCCCCTTGCTGGTGCTGGGCTTTGGCATGGAGCAGGCGGTGGCGCAGGGCACGGCCCTGGTGATGATGGTGCCCAACCTGCTGATTGCCTGGTTCCGCTACAACCAGCGCCAGCCGGTGGCCTGGCGCACCGCCCTGCAAATCGGCCTGCTGGCCTGCACCACCACCTGGCTGGTGGCGCAGGTGGCCACGCGGCTGGCGCCCGAGCTGATGCGCAGCGTGTTCAGCCTGTTCCTGCTGGCCTTGTCACTGCGCATGCTGCTGCAGGCACCGGGGCATGGCAATGCGACGGCGCGCGCGCCGCGCAGCCCGCGCCTGCTGCCGCTGGTGGGTATTGCCGGTGGTGCCAGCATGGGCCTGCTGGGCGTGGGCGGCGGCCTGGTGGCCACGCCCCTGTTCAGTGGCTGGTTCGGGCAAAAGCAGACCATGGCCCAAAGCCTGTCGCTGGCGCTGGTGGCGCCCAGCTCGGTGGTGGCCCTGCTGACCTACAGCCGCGCCGCGCGGGTGGACTGGGCCGTGGGCTTGCCGCTGGCGGCGGGCGGTCTGCTCACGGTGTCGGCCGGCGTGGCGCTGGCCTACCGCCTGCCCGAACGGCGCATGCGCACGGCCTTTGCCTGCATGCTGTTTTGCACTGCGGCCTGGCTGTTGCTCAGGCCCTTGCTGCAGCGCTAGGGCCGCTGCCTAATAATCCCCCTTCACCCGATACAAAAAGGAAGACAAGATGTTCAAAGGAATTCTGCTCACCAAGCCCGAAGGCGTGACCACCGCCACCGTGCAAAGCATTGACGACAGCGTGCTGGGCGAAGGCGATGTGACCGTGGGCGTGGAGTGGTCCACGCTGAACTACAAGGACGGCCTGGCCATCACCGGCAAGTCGCCCGTGGTGCGCAAGTTTCCGCTGGTGCCCGGCATTGACTTTGCCGGCACGGTGTACAGCAGCCAGAACCCGCGCTGGAAGGTGGGCGACAAGGTCATCCTGAACGGCTGGGGCGTGGGCGAAACCTGCAGCGGCGGCCTGGCACAGACCGCGCGCGTCAAGGGCGACTGGCTGGTGGCCCTGCCTGCGGCCTTCACGACGCGGCAGGCCATGGCCATCGGCACGGCCGGTTACACCGCCATGCTGTGTGTGCTGGCGCTGGAAAAACATGGCGTCAAGCCCGGTGATGGCGAGGTGCTGGTCACCGGTGCCAACGGCGGTGTCGGCAGCGTGGCGATTGCGCTCTTGTCCAAGCTGGGCTACACGGTGGTGGCCTCCACCGGGCGCATGGCCGAAGCGGCGCACCTGCAGGCGCTGGGCGCCAGCACGGTGATGGACCGGGCCGAACTCTCCAAGCCCGGCAAACCCATGGCCAAGGAGCGCTGGGCCGCCGTGGTGGACAGCGTGGGCAGCCACACCCTGGCCAACGCCTGCGCCACGCTCCAATACGGCGGTGCCGTGGCGGCCTGCGGCCTGGCCCAGGGCATGGACTTTCCGGCCTCGGTGGCGCCCTTCATCCTGCGCGGCATCACGCTCTACGGCATTGACAGCGTGATGGCACCCCTGGCCAAGCGCGAAGAAGCCTGGGCCCGTCTGGCGCAGGACCTGGACATAGCCAAGCTGGATGCCATCACCACCGAGATCGCCCTGGAAGACGCGATTGGCGTGGCCGCCGATCTGTTGGCCGGCACGGTGCGCGGGCGCGTGGTCGTCAAGCTCTGAAGCCGCAAGGCGCACAGCAGCGTGCGGGCAGGTGCCCGTGTGCACTGTTGATGCGCCCTGGCATGCGCCCATGAACACAGCAGCCAATCCGCACACGCAAGGCGAGTCCGCCTATGCCTGGCTGCGCCTCGTGGTGTCGCTGGCGCTGATGACCATTGGCGGCAGCGGCATGTACGGCATCACCGTGGTGCTGCCGCGCATACAGCAGGAGTTTGCGGTGGGGCGCTCCGACGCCTCCTTCCCCTACGCGCGGACGCTGGTTGGCTTTGGCATAGGCGGCATTCTGATGGGGCGCCTGGCCGACCGCTTTGGTGTGATGCTGCCGGTGCTGCTGGGCGGTGTCTGCCTGGGCTCGGGCTTTTTGCTCGCGGGCTCGGCACACAGCCTGTGGCAGTTCAATCTGGCGCAGGGACTGTT
>CANBTQ010000216.1 GCA_947372425.1 Comamonadaceae bacterium
TCCACCGCGCCGGAGCGCACCAGGCTGTCCACGATTTCCAGCGCCTGCTCGCCGGTATCGGGCTGGCTGATCAGCAGGTCTTGCAGGTTCACGCCCAGCTTTTGCGCGTACTGGATGTCCAGCGCATGCTCGGCATCGACAAAGGCGCACTGGCCGCCTTGCTTCTGCATCTCGGCAATCACTTGCAGGGTGAGCGTAGTCTTGCCGGAAGATTCCGGGCCGTAGATTTCCACCACGCGGCCGCGCGGCAGGCCGCCTACGCCCAAAGCGATGTCCAGGCCCAGCGAGCCGGTGGAGACGACCTGGATGTCTTCAATGACTTCACCCTCGCCCAGCCGCATGATGGTGCCCTTGCCGAATTGCTTTTCGATCTGGGCCAGTGCCACGGCCAGGGCCTTGGCTTTTTCGCTGTTGGGGGCCATGCCTTTAACGGGTGCGTCCATGAAAAACTCCTAAAAAATCAACGGGTTGGTATGCTCTTCTTGCACCTGCCGTTAATCACAGGCTGGATGCTTGAACAGTAGTTTAACGGTGCCAGTTGAAATTGGTAAACACATTTTTTAGTCAGTTTGCATTACTATTTAGACATGGCTGAAACCCCACTCCATGCCGAAGAATCCTGGCGCAGTGCGCATCCGGGTCACTGGCTGCGCTTGGCGTTGGCGCGCTTTGATGCGCGCGTCATGGAATGCATGGCCCAGCACCCCGGCGTGCCGCTGGGCCTGTCGAATCTGGCGGCACGCGGCCAGATCAGCGCGGCCCACATCCACATCACGCGCCACTTGCCGGTAGCCGGCGCGCGGCTGACCGATCTGGCTGCAGCTGCCGGCATGAGCAAGCAGGCCATGGGCACGCTGGTGAACCAGTGCGAGGCCTGGGGCATGGTGCGGCGCGAGGGACACCTGGGCGATGCGCGCGCCAAGCGCGTGGTGCTGACCGAAGCCGGACTGGCCTGGCTGAGCGCCTACCAGGAGGCTGTGGCCCAGGCCGAGGCCGAATTGCGGAGCGCCGTGGGCAACGAGGTGGCCACCGTGATTGCACTCGGACTGGAGGCCTACAGCGGCGCCTGAGGCGTGAATAGGCAGGCCTAGAATGCGGAAATAACAAGGAGACTGCGATGCGGATACTGATTGCGGAAGATGACCAGGTGCTGGCCGACGGTTTGCTGCGCGCCTTGCGCAGTGCCGGGGCGGCGGTAGACCATGTGGCCAGTGGCTCGGAGGCGGATGCCGCGCTCATGACCAATACCGAATTCGATCTCTTGATCCTGGACCTGGGCCTGCCCAAGATGCACGGTCTGGAGGTGCTGAAGAAATTGCGCGCGCGCGGCTCCTCGCTGCCGGTGCTGATTCTCACCGCCGCCGACAGCGTGGATGAACGCGTCAAAGGTCTGGACTATGGCGCCGACGACTACATGGCCAAACCCTTCAGCCTGCAGGAACTCGAAGCCCGCGTGCGCGCCCTGGTGCGCCGGGGCATGGGCGCCTCCAGCAGCAGCATCAAGCACGGCCCGCTGACCTACGACCAGGCCGGTCGGGTAGCCACCATCGACGGCAAGATGGTGGAGCTGTCGGCGCGTGAACTGGGCCTGCTGGAAGTGCTGCTGCAGCGCGCCGGTCGTCTGGTCAGCAAAGACCAGCTGGTGGAGCGCCTGTGCGAGTGGGGCGAAGAAGTCAGCAACAACGCCATCGAGGTCTACATCCACCGTCTGCGCAAGAAAATCGAGAAAGGCCCGATCCGCATTGCCACGGTCCGCGGCCTGGGCTATTGCCTTGAGAAGATACCCGGCTAGAGATATGACCCCCACGCTTGTCACTGCGTGTACTGCGCTGCCCCCCGAGGGGGCTAACCCGGCTTGGGGCGGCCCGGCGCCGGCTTGTTGCCCCCACGCGGCCTCCCCTGCTGCATGAAAATTTTCCAGCGTGAACAGCGCTCCCTGTTCGGGGAAATCCTGGACTGGATGCTCACGCCGCTGCTCTTGTTGTGGCCCATCAGCCTGGTGCTGACCTGGCTGGTGGCGCAGGGCATTGCCGGCAAGCCGTTTGACCGGGCGCTGGAATACAACGTCAGCGCGCTGGCCCAACTCATCACCCTCAAAAACAACCACGCCCAGTTCGTGCTGCCGCTGCCGGCACGCGAACTGCTGCGCGCCGACGATGCCGACACCGTGTACTACCAGGTGCTGGGGCCGCAGGGTGAGTTCCTGAGCGGCGAGAAGAACCTGCCGCTGCCCGCCGATGAAGACAAGTCTGCCACCGGCGAAGTGCGCATGCGCGACGACGAGTACAAGGGCACGGAGCTCAAGGTGGCCTATATGTGGGTCAAGCTCGACATCCCCCACGGCAAGCCGGCACTGGTCCAGGTGGCCGAGACCATGGACAAGCGTTCGGTGCTGGCCACCGAAATCGTCAAGGGCGTGATGCTGCCGCAGTTTGTGGTGCTGCCGCTGGCGGTGCTGCTGGTGTGGTTGGCGCTGGTGCAGGCCATCAAACCACTTAACCGGCTGGAAGAGCGCATCCGCGCGCGCAACCCCGATGACCTGAGCCCGCTGGAAGTGGAAGCCGTGCCCATGGAGGTGGCGCCACTGGTGGCTTCCGTCAACGATTTGCTGATGCGCCTGAAAGACTCGATTGCCACGCAGAAACGCTTTCTGGCCGACGCCGCGCACCAGCTCAAGACGCCGCTGGCGGGCTTGCGCATGCAGGCCGATCTGGCCCAGCGTGAAGGCGCCAGCGCCGAAGATTTAAAGCAGTCGCTGCGCCAGATTGGACGCTCCAGCATCCGCGCCACCCACACCGTGAACCAGTTGCTGGCCCTGGCGCGTGCCGAGAGCAGCAGCACGGTGCTGGGCCACCAGCCCTGCGATGTGGCACGCCTGACCATGGATGTGATCCGCGACTGCGTGCCGCGTGCCATGGACAAGCACATCGACGTGGGTTACGAGGGCGCGCAGCCGGCATCGGACGGTGTCATCGTGCAGGGCAACCTCACGCTGTTGACCGAGATGGTGCGCAACCTGGTGGACAACGCCATCAACTACACCCCGTCGCGCGCGGAAAAGCCCGGCATCATCACGGCGCGGGTGCTGATAGATCCGTTCAGCAAGGTACTGGTGATCCAGGTGGAAGACTCCGGGCCCGGCATTGCATTGGCCGAACGCGAGCTGGTGTTCCAGCCCTTTTACCGGGCCCTGGGCAACGAGGCCGACGGATCTGGCCTGGGCCTGCCCATCGTGCTCGAGATTGCGCGCCAGCACCGTGCCGAGGTGACGGTGGACGATGCGCGCCCCGGCCAGACACCGCCGGGCTGCTGCTTTACCGTGCGCTTTCCGGCCGATGCCGGTGTGCCGCAATTCGCCTGATCAGTTGCACTTGCGCAGCGGCTTGCCGCCCAGTGCGCTGCGCACATCGCCCAACTTGGCACTGAGAGCCGCGCCCACCGCCGGCAGTTTGAGCTGGTAGGCGGTGGACTCGGCGCGCTCCTGCACCACGCGCGCGGTGTGCAGGCCACGTGCCGTCAGGCGCAGTAGCGCAGCATCCGCATCCGGCTTGGCATCAAAGCCACCCAGCGACAGGCCGGGCTCCAGGGCAGGGTTGTCCAGGCTCTCGGTTTTCAGGCCCATGGCGGCGATTTCGGAGCGCTTCTTGGCCAGGCTTTCCGGGTTGCTGTATTTGCCCAGGTAAACAATCCAGCGCGCTGTCATGTGCAGCGGCTCCATCTGCCATGCATCCGCCGGCAAGGTATCGCGCAAAGTCTGGCGCAGAGCCAGGCTCTGGTCTTCGTCCAAGGGGCCGGCCTGCAGACACTCCTTGGGCGCCTGATCCGCCTTGATCTGCTCCTGAACGCGGGCCAGCTCGGCAGCGCTGAGCAGGGTCACCGCCTCGGGCGCAATCTGCTGGCTGATGCGCTGCGGCTCACTCTGCTGCGTGGGCCCGAAGCCATAACCCAGCAGCAAGCCCTGGCCCCAGGCAAAGTAAATGCCATTGAGCAGCAGCAGGGCCAGAGCAAGCAGTCGCAACATAGGTAGGCTAGGTGTCCGTCGTTGCAGCAGGCGGCACAGGTCGCACACTTACCTCCGCACTGCTGATTTTTTCAAGTCCGCCGGCAGTATGCACCAGCAGGGCGCCGCCAGCGTCCACACCGCGCGCCGTGCCTGTCGTGCCGTCGGTGCATACCACCTCGCGGCCATAGAGCAGGTCACGCGCATGGAAGGCCGTGCGCAGGTCGCCAAAGCCCTGTTGTTCAAAGGCCTGCACCGCGCGCACCAGGGGCAGCATGATCGCCTCCAATGTGGACGGCGCATCGGCCCCCGGCAAGACCTCCACCAGCGCTGCCGGTGGTGTACGCAGGCCGTCCGCCGCGCGTGGCAGCAGGTTGATGCCGATGCCGATGACGGCATAGCGCAGGTCGCCGATGCTGGTGGTTTCAATCAGGATGCCGGCCAGCTTGCGATCCTGCAGCCAGACATCGTTGGGCCACTTGAGCCTGAGTGCCGGATGCAGGCTGTGCACCACCGCCAGGCCCACGGCCAGGGAGAGGCCGGACCAATCAGCCGGTTGCAGCGGCAGACCCAGCGAGAAGGTCAGCGTACCCAGTCCTGCGTCGGTATCACTGTGCCAGTCGCGCCCCAGGCGCCCGCGCCCGGCGGTCTGGCGCTCGGCCACCAGCAGAATCGGCTCCGGCTGGCCGGCGCGCGCGCGGCGCATCAGTTCGGTGTTGGTGGAGTCAATCTCCGGCAGGATCTCGACGGTAAAACCCGGCAGCAAGGGCGCTACCGATTCCCAGATGGCCTCGGCGGGCCAGCGGATGGTCATTTCTTGTTCTTTGGTGCCAGCAGCGTGCCGCGGCACTTCTTGGCACCGCACCAGCAGGGGTACTCGGCCTTGAGCTTCTTGGTGTAGCGCTCGTCAATGATCAGGCCATAGTCGTAGTTCAGCTCTTCGCCGGCCTTGATATTGCGCCGCGCCTTGATGAAGATGCGCCCCTGCTGCTCGTCGGCCTCGCAGTTGGCGTCGCACGAGTGGTTGATCCAGCGCGAGGAGTTGCCGCCAAACAGCGCGTCGATCACATGGTCTTCGTCAATGTGAAAGTAAAAGGTGTGGTTCGGGTCGGTCGGGTCGTGCGGGTGGCGGCGCTGTGCCTCGGGCCAGCTGATGACCTCGCCCACATACTCAATGATGGTCTCACCTTCGGCAATGTCCACCAGGGCGAACACACCCTTGCCATGCACACCGGAGCGGCGGGTCTGGATGCGGCGGCTGTCAGAAGCTGCCGCGGATTTCTGAGGGTTTTTGGACACGGCACAAAAATTTGGTATGGTGAATCGTATGGGCGCGCATGTGCGTGCCCGCGTATGTGAGCGCGCGCACCTGTGCGCACGCGAGAAAACTGGATTGTAGTCAGATGAAAAACGTAGTTTTCAATAAAACTTTAGTCATTGCCGAGAAGCCGTCCGTCGCCCAGGACATCGTCCGGGCGCTGACCCCCACTGCGGGGAAGTTTGAAAAGCACGACGA
>CANBTQ010000217.1 GCA_947372425.1 Comamonadaceae bacterium
ACAAGCAACTGGTCGACCCGGCCTCGGAGCGCGCGCAACAACCCGCCTATGCCCAAAATGCGCACCGATCTATCAAGGATGAAATCCTGGTGCTGGTGGGCATTTGCACGCACCTGGGCTGCTCGCCCAATTCCGTGCCCAAGGGCAGCGCCAACCCCAGCGTTGGCGAGGACTGGAGCGGTGGTTTCTTTTGCCCCTGCCACGGCTCCACCTTTGACCTGGCCGGGCGCGTATTCAAGAACAAACCGGCACCCAGCAACTTGGAAGTACCGCCCTACAAATACCTCACCGACAGCCGCCTGCTGATCGGCGAAGACGACGCAGCCTGAGCGCTGAGAAAGACAATCACATGTGGTACTTTGCCTGGATTTTGGGTGTCGGCTTTGCCGTGCTGCTCGCCATATTGAATGCAATGTGGGGCGAGAACGAGGAAGCGCGCGCCATCGCGCGCAAGAACAAGCAACCATGATGGACGCTGCGGCAACACCCGCGCCCACAGCAATACATCTGCCCAGTCTGCTGGTGGCACTGACCATCATGCTGGCGGGCAGCATTTATCCGCTGTTGCTGGCGCGCACCAATGGCAGTGTGGACCACAGCTTTCTGCTGGCCATGCTGTGGGCCATGAGTGCCGGCCTGGTGCGCGGCGTCGGCTTTGTACCGCGCGCCCTGGGCTGGCGGCTGCTGTTTTCCGGCGGGTCCTGCTTTGCAGGTCTGCTGCTGGCAGCCTGCATTCGCTGGTTTGCCTGAGACATCAAAAAAAGGAATTCGTGTATGACCAAAAATGTTCTCGTCTCCCCTTACGAGCAGCTCGGCGGCGAAGCCGCTATTCGCGCGTTGGTACATCGTTTTTATGAACTGATGGATGAGTTGCCGGAGACCTATGCGGTGCGCCAAATGCACCCAGAAAATTTGGCGGGAACCGAGTCGGTCTTTTTCGAATACCTATCCGGCTGGTTAGGCGGCCCGGCACTTTATACCGAGAAGAAGGGCCACCCGCGTCTGCGCATGCGCCATGCGCCCTATGCGGTAAGCCAGGTGATGCGCAATGAATGGATGCTGTGCATGACCCAGACCCTGACCGAGCAGGTAGCCGCCACCGACTTGCGGGACCAGCTCAAACACACCTTCGACCAAATGGCCACGCACCTCGTAAACACAGAAGGCAGCCACAGTTGTACAGCCTGAGCACGCCAACCACTGCACATGGCCAGGCACTGAGCATTCAAACGGCAGCCTGTACCACTCAAATACTCAGGCGCGCGTAGGTCTGTAGCAGGGCGCTCTTCTTGACCACCCCCAGCAAATGGGGCTGGGCCACAGACTGGACAACTGGCAAGCGCTCACCCTGATGCTCCATAAAGCGCCTGAAGGCGGCATCCAACCCCATATCGTTGGTCAGTGGCCGAATTTCCTGGCTCAAAAAATCAGCTGCCTTGTGGCGCAGTGAACCCTGCTCTGCCGCAGCGGCGCTGAGCGCGCGCAGTGGCACCACGCCCTGGTACAGGCCGTTGGCATCGACCACATAAAGGTACTTCACCGGGTGCGCAGCAAACAGGCTGGCCATGCTGGCATGGTTGGCGTCCAGAGCCACGACGGTGATTGCGGGTTCAATGAGGTCATGCACCAGTTGGCGGCGCAGGCGTTGGCGCTCGTCGCTCTGCGCCAGCCGACGCAGCGTAATGTCGTACATGGAACCGGCATTGGCAGCACGAGCCACAAAATAGGCCATCACGCAGCCCACCATCAAGGGCAGCATCACCTGGTAGCTCAACGTCATTTCAAACAGCATCAGGATGGCCATCAAGGGCGCCTGCGTGGAGCCGGCCAGGAAAGCGCCCATGCCAACAATGCCGTAGGCAAAAGGCGCAGATGCCATCTGCGGCCACATCGCCTGAACGCCTTGGCCAAAGACCTCGCCCAACATGCAGCCGAAAAACAGAGCTGGCGTAAATACGCCCCCTACCGCACCGGAGCCCACGGTGGCGAAGGTCGCCAGTATCTTGCTGGCCAGCAAGAGCAACAGTAGCGACCAACTCCACTGCGAATGCAACGCCTCGTTCACCACGCTGTAACCGTTGCCCCAGACCTCCGGCCAAAACCACGAAGCAAGACCGACGACCAGCCCGCCCAGCCCGAGGCGCAGGGGCAAGCTAACGGGCAAAGAAGAAAACAGTTTGCGGCTTCGTTCCAATCCGCGCAGGAACAGCGCCGATGCCAGGCCGGCAACAACTCCGAGCAGGGCAAACAGCAGCAGTTCCAGACCCTGAATGGCCGGAAAGCCAGGGATCACATAGGGTGGTTGGTAGCCTGGGAATGCACGCATGGTGCTGTTCGCCACCACGGCGGCCACCATGATGGGGCCCAAGCTGTCCAGCGCAATGGAGCCAAGCACAATTTCGGCTACAAAAAAAGTGCTGGCAAAGGGCGCGTTATAGGCTGCCGTCAGGCCGGCCGCTGCGCCACATGCAACCAGAAGGCGCAAGCGGTCCGCTGGCATGCGCAGCCACTGGCCCAGCACCGATGCGCACAGGGCGGCCAGCTGCACCATGGCGCCCTCGCGCCCGATGGAGCCGCCACTGACAATGCTGACCACCGAAGAAAGGCTTCTACCCAGGGTCTGCGGCACCGGGATGCGGCCGTCTCCCATGGTGCTGGCCTCCATGTAGTCGGACTTGCTGCTTTCCGCCTTGAAGCGACCAACCCACAGCAACAGCAGGCCGGCGACCAGGCCACCGACAGCCGGCACCAGTAATCGCAGTCCCGGGTGTAGGCTGCGCGCCAGCGCCACCAAGCTGCCACCCTGGCCAAGCAGGGCTCTGTCACCCCAGTACAGCGACAGGCGAAAGATCTCGGTGGCAAAGGCACCAATCAGGCCGGCGAGCACCGACCACAGCAGCATGGTTAGCCAGGCCAGGCTGGTCCAGTTCGGGTGAAAGCGCTGAAAAATGTGGCGCATGCGGCAAAAATGCCTGAACAGATATGCGCTCTTGGGTCAGGCGTAACTGAATCGCAATTAGCGCCCCCAAAGCAGCGCGTATCGAATTCAGTTCACTTGCCTGGATAGTCCAAATCAACACGGCGGTTTTGTGCACGCGACTGTTCGTCATGGCCCAAGGCCTTGGGCTTTTCCTTGCCAAAGCTCACTGCTTCCATCTGCGCATCTTTCACACCGAAAACCTTGAGCACCTTGACAACCGCATCGGCACGCTTCTGTCCGAGTGCCAAGTTGTACTCCGTGCCGCCCTGCTCGTCTGCATTGCCTTCAACTTTGATCTTCACGGCAGCGTGGTCTGCCAAGTATTTGCCATGTAATTCCAGCACACGCTGCCCTTCGGGTTTGACGGAATATTGGTCAAAATCGAAGTAAACACTTTTGTCGCGGCTCAAAGGGTTAGCTGGGTCCAGATAGGCAGCCAGTTCGGACTTGCTGACCGGCGCTGGCGTGGCCAGCTTGGGCGGCAGGACTTGCGCATCGGCAGCCTTTGCGATCGGCGCGGGTGCCGCAGCCACATTCACGGGCGCAACCGGGGTGCTGCTACAAGCACCCAAAAGTAGTGCAGTTGCAATTGAGCTCACGAGTGCCAGACGGCTAACGTTCTTCATTCAATCTCCGGTAATGTTATGACTGCCAAAACTCAATTTTCTCTTTGAGAAGCATGGCATTTCGGACGCAATTTTGCCCACTTTTTCAGACCTTTCACAACTCGTACCGAGATCATCGAAAAGCTTAAGTCGTTCTTAAGCTTAGCCGTTGAACTTGACCGTCCAGAGTGATTACATTGGCGTCACGGCTCCTTCCGCCGACCTTCATGGCACCGTTGCTGCCAAAGTATCAAATCACACAGCCTCGTTGCCTGGAGACCTCATGAGAAACAAGATTCACCGGTTTATTTCAATCTCCTGCCTGCTGTTTGCGAGCTCCCTGTCCGCGGCTGCCGTTCCGAATATGCCCATAGCAACCATCAACGCGCGCAAGATACTCAGCGACTCCCTAATTGCCAAAAGCGCCCTGGCCAAGTTTCAGCTGGACTTCCTTCCCAAGGAACGGGAATTGCAGGACCTCGCAAAGACGATAAAGGACAAGTCAGTCGATTTGGAAAAAATCAAAGCTGGTCTTACGCCGTCACAGCTCAGCGCAAGGCAGGGAGTGATTGAAGAGTTGCGCAGGGAACTCAAACGCAAACAACAACAATTTGCGGAAGACCGCGATGCCAGAAAACGCGACGACATCCAGCATGTGTTTAGCATCGCAACCCAAGCCGTAAAAATTGTCGCGGAAGGTGCTCACATTGAAATGGTGTTCCAAGACGTTGTGTATGCAAACCCCGCGACGGACATCACTACCAAAGTGATTGAAGTCATGGACTCCCAAACTGACAAGTAGCCTAAAGGCAAAGATCATGCGTTTACTTCTGGTAGAGGACGATTTGATGATTGGGGAGTCGGTGCTTGATCTGCTACGCGACGAGGGCTATGCAGTTGACTGGGTCAAGAATGGCGAAATTGCCCTCTCGGTGCTTGAGAGCGAGAACTACGACCTCATCCTGCTCGACCTGGGCCTGCCCCGCTGCGATGGGCTGACGGTGCTCAAGACACTGCGCGACCGCAAGGACCGCACACCGGTGCTGGTGGTTACCGCACGCGATGCAGTGGCCCAGCGCATCGAGGGACTGGACACCGGTGCCGATGACTACGTCGTGAAACCTTACGATCTTGGTGAGCTGCTGGCCCGGATCCGTTCGCTGGTGCGGCGTTCGGTCGGACGCGCCGAGCCGGTCTATGAAAGCGTGGGCGTCAGCATCGACCCAGCCACCCGCGAGGTCAAGGTGGAGGGCCAATCGGTACTACTATCCGCTCGCGAGTGGGCCATCCTCGAACTGCTACTGGTACGCCCGGGAGTTGTACTGTCGCGCAAGCAATTGGAGGAACGTCTCTACGGCTGGAAGGACGGCATCAGCAGCAATGCGGTGGAAGTACACATCCACAGCCTGCGCAAAAAAATAGGTACCGAGCTGATACAGAACGTCAGAGGCGTGGGCTACATGATTGGCAAAGGGAACGTATGACACGCAAGGTCACGAACTCACTGAGAGCCAGGTTGCTCCTGCTTCTCTTTGCTTCGGTGTTGGTTACCGCCTGTATCCAGTCCTTCATAGCCTACCGGACATCGCTGGACGAAACCAATGAAATCTTCGACTACCAGATGCAACAAATGGCCCTATCCTTACGCCCTGGTCTCAATTTTGACGGGTATGGCAGCAACGGCTTTCGGCAGGATGAAGACGAGAGCTTTGAGTTCATCGTTCAGGTATCCTCCGCCAATGGAAGGATCCTTTTTCAGTCATCCGCCAGCACTACTTTGCCGCTCCGTGAGGGCACAGGATTTTCGCTGTTCGATGCACGCGGCAAGACCTACAAACTATACTCCCTGCGCCACGGAAACCAACTGATTCAGGTCGCGCAAGACCGCTCTGCACGGCGCAGCCTAGCTCGCAAT
>CANBTQ010000218.1 GCA_947372425.1 Comamonadaceae bacterium
CACGCCGAGCGGCCCTATACGCTGGACTATGTGAATGAAATCTTCACGCATTTTGTGGAGTTGCACGGTGACCGCCACTTTGCCGATGACCTGAGCATTGTGGGTGGCCTGGCCCGCTTCAATGGCACACCCTGCATGGTGATCGGACAGCAAAAGGGCCGCGACACCAAAGAGCGTGGTCTGCGCAACTTCGGCATGTGCAAGCCCGAGGGCTATCGCAAGGCGCTGCGCCTGATGAAGCTGGCCGAAAAGTTCAAGCTGCCGGTGTTTACCTTTGTCGACACCCCGGGTGCCTACCCGGGCATTGACGCTGAAGAGCGTGGCCAGTCGGAAGCCATTGGCCGCAATATTTTCGAGATGGCTCAGTTGGAAGTGCCCATCATCACCACCATCATTGGCGAGGGCGGCTCCGGCGGTGCGCTGGCGATTTCGGTGGCCGACCAGTTGATCATGTTGCAGTATTCGATTTACTCGGTGATCAGCCCCGAGGGCTGTGCGTCCATCCTGTGGAAAACATCCGACAAGGCGCAGGACGCGGCCGATGCGCTGGGCATTACAGCCCATCGCCTGAAGGCGCTGGGCGTGATCGACAAGATCGTCAATGAGCCCGTCGGTGGCGCGCACCGCGACACCAAGCAGGCTGCTGCTTTTCTCAAGCGGGCCCTGGCCGATGCCTATCGGCAATTGGCTGATCTGAAGGTCAAGGAATTGGTGGACCGCCGTTACGAACGCCTGCAGAGTTACGGCCGTTTTACCGATACCAAGGCCAACGCCAAGTAATTTGTCTCGCCCAGCGCCATGACGCAATCGCTGACCGAGGCGATGCGGGGCTTTCACCCGGTCCTGCCACTCGGTGTGGCGCTGAGTGGCGGCGCTGACTCCAGCGCGCTGCTGGTGTTGTGCGCGCGCCAGTGGCCCGGGCAGGTGCATGCGCTGCACATCAACCACGGGCTGCAATCCGCCGCTTTGGCCTTCCAGGACCAATGCCAGCGCCTGTGTGCGCGCCTGGAAGTTCCGCTGCGGATAAAAGCCGTGGACGCCGCGCACCAAAGCGGCCAAAGTCCGGAGGACGCAGCACGCGTGGCGCGCTACCAGGGCCTGCTGGACCTGGCGCAAGGCGATGCCAGCGCACCCAAGCTGGTGTCGATTGCCGTGGCTCAACACGCCGACGACCAGGTGGAGACCCTGCTGTTGGCGCTGAGCCGCGGTGCGGGCCTGGCGGGGCTGAGTTCCATGCCGGCGCAGTGGCTGCGCGGCGGGTTGGTGTTTCACCGGCCATTTCTGGAGGTGGCCGGCTCGGATATCCGCGATTGGCTGGCTGACGCGCAGATTGACTTTGTGGAAGACCCGACCAATGCCGATGTGCGCTTTGCGCGCAACCGCATCCGCGCACTGGTGACACCTGCATTGCAGGCGGCATTTCCGCATTTCAGGGACACCTTTGCGCGCAGCGCGGGTCATGCGGCCCAGGCCCAGGCTTTGTTGGACGAGATCGCCGCACAGGATCTGGTGGCGGTATTGCGCGAGCGGGATGGACTGCCTACGGTCAGCGGCTTGCAGTTTCTGGGCCGGCCACGGCAAGCCAATGCCCTGCGCTTCTGGCTCAAGTCACATTACGGAGTGATCCCCAGCGCCGCCCAACTGCGGGAACTGCAGGATCAGCTTGCCGCATGCGCTACACGCGGCCACCGCATCCACATCAAAGTCGGCAATGGTTTTGTGCAGCGCAAGGGGCCGGTCCTCGGTTGGTACAATCCCACGGTTTTGCCCCACAGAAAATGATCCAATGGCTTTGATAGTTCACAAATACGGCGGCACGTCGATGGGTTCCACAGAACGCATCCGCAATGTCGCCAAACGCGTTGCCAAATGGGCGCGCGCAGGTCACCAGATGGTAGTGGTTCCCTCCGCCATGAGCGGTGAAACCAATCGCCTCCTGGGTCTGGCCAAAGAGTTGGCACCGGCCAAGCCGGGTGAGGCCTATGGCCGCGAACTCGACATGCTGGCCGCCACCGGCGAGCAGGCGTCCAGCGCGCTGTTGGCCATTGCCTTGCAGGGCGAGGGCATGGAGTCCGTGTCTTACGCCGGCTGGCAAGTGCCGATCCGCACCGACAGCTCTTACACCAAGGCCCGCATCGAATCGATTGACGACGCCCGTGTGCGCGCCGATCTGGATGCCGGTCGCGTGGTCATCGTCACCGGCTTTCAGGGCATGGATGACGATGGCAACATCACCACCCTGGGTCGTGGCGGCTCCGACACCTCGGCCGTAGCCGTGGCAGCGGCCATGAAGGCCGCCGAGTGCCTGATCTACACCGATGTGGACGGCGTCTACACCACCGACCCGCGCGTGGTGCCCGAGGCGCGCCGCCTGCACACCGTGAGCTTTGAAGAGATGCTGGAGATGGCCTCCATGGGCTCCAAGGTGCTGCAGATCCGCTCGGTGGAATTTGCCGGCAAGTACAAGGTGCCCCTGCGCGTGCTGAGCAGCTTTACGCCCTGGGACATTGACATCAACGAAGAAGCCGCATCCGGCACCCTGATCACCTTTGAGGAAGACGAACACATGGAACAAGCCGTTGTTTCCGGCATTGCATTCAACCGCGATGAAGCCAAGATTTCCATCCTGGGCGTGCCCGACACCCCCGGCATTGCCTACCAGATCCTGGGTGTGATTGCCGATGCCAATATCGATGTGGACGTGATCATCCAGAACGTCAGCAAAGACGGCAAGACCGACTTCAGCTTCACCGTCAACCGTGGCGACTATGCCAATGCGGTGGACCTGCTGAAGACCCTGGTGCTGCCCAAATTGGGCGCCAAGGAAGTCACGGGTGACACCAAGATCTGCAAGGTCTCCATCGTCGGCATCGGCATGCGCAGCCATGTGGGCATTGCCAGCAAGATGTTCCGTGTGCTGAGCGAGGAGGGCATCAACATCCAGATGATCTCCACCTCGGAAATCAAGACCTCGGTCGTGATCGACGAAAAGTACATGGAGCTTGCCGTGCGCGCCCTGCACAAAGCATTTGATCTTGACCAGGTCGTCGCCTGAGAAATGGACCCAAGTCGTGCGATAATTCGCATCGTCAGGAAACGTGACCGAGTGGCCGAAGGTGCTCCCCTGCTAAGGGAGTATGGGGTGTAGAGCCTCATCGAGGGTTCGAATCCCTCCGTTTCCGCCAAGTTAAAAAAGGCCTCTGCAGTGCAGAGGCCTTTTTTTTCGCCCTGTTGTTGTAGGTTCAACCCAATTCCGCCAATGTCCAACACACCCGTCAATCCCCATCACGCCAAGCCCTTGCCTGTTCGCCTGCTGCTGGCCCGCCCGCGGCTGATTTGCAGCGTTGTCTTCGGGTTACTGGTTGCGCTGCTGTTGCCACAAGCGTTTATCACGCAGACGGTGACGCGGGCCATCATTGCCTGGAATGCAGGCGCCATTCTGTACCTGATGCTGGCGATGAAGATGATGTTCGGCTCGTCTCACGAGCAAATGCGTGTCCGTGCCTTGATGGAAGACGAGGGCAACACCGTGGTGCTGGTCCTGGTGGTGAGTGCGGCGCTGATGTGTATCGGTGCCATCGTGGCGGAACTGGCGGTAGCCAGGGAGCTGCAGGGCGCCATGCGCCATGCCCACATCGCGCTGGCCGTGTTGACCATTACCTCCTCGTGGGCCTTTACCCACACCATGTTTGCACTGCATTACGCCCATGATTTTTATTTGAAGTCCATTCGCGGTGAGCATGGGGGGCTGGACTTTCCGGGTGGTCTGGCGCCGGATTACGGCGACTTTCTGTATTTTTCTGCGGTCATCGGCACCTCCGGCCAAACGGCTGATGTCAGCATCAGCAGTCGCAAGATGCGCCGTACCGGTACCGTGCATTGCCTGTTGGCTTTCTTCTTCAACACCACACTGGTCGCCTTGACCATCAATATTGCTTCCGGCTTGTTTTAGGGGACTGTGGTCGGGCGATGTGCTGCCCGGGCTTGCTTCAAATAGGCAGGCCTGACTAATGAGACCTTGGCGGCAAATAATCCGGCACAGCTGGGCTATCTGATACATAATTGCTGCACTGCAACAATTTTTTTTACCAAAGGTCCACCATGTTCAAGAACACTCCCTTCGAAGCAATCGCCAAAACCATGTCGGAATCCGCTCCGAAACTGAATCCGGCTGCCATGCAAGAAGCCATCAAGCCCGTGCAAGACAACCTCAAGGCCTGGGCTGATTTGGCCCAAAGCCAGGCCAAGGAAGCCCAATCGGTTTTGACCGAAGCGGTGGAATCCATCAAATCTGCCAAAGACCCGCAAGCCGCGCTGGAAGTGTTCAAGGCATCTGCCGAAGCTGGCATGGCCATGTTCGCCAAGAACCTCAAGGACGCAACCTCCCTGAGCGTAGGCCAGTTCCACAGCAGCGTGGACGCGATCGAAAAGTCCCACCCGGCACCCGAAGCCTTTGCTTCGCTGGCCAAGAACCTGAAGGCTGCCGCAACCACCGCTGAATCCACTCTGGAAACCGCCCTGGAAAAGGGCGCTGCTGCCGCAGCCTCCGTGACTTCGGCAACCAAGGCCAAGAAGAGCCGCTAAGCGCTTCCTCGCAGTCCCGGCTGAACCGCTACGGCGGTTCGGTCCGGGGTTCTGCAGTGCGCCTGAGCAACCCGGCCATCGTGCCGGGTTTTTTTACGTCATTTCTTTTTTGCGCGCGGAGCGGGAACTGCTGCCACCGAATCGGTAAGTGCCTTGGCCAATGCAATCACCCTATCCGGGTCGACGCCGAGCGTGCCAATCAGGAATTCGATGATTTCCGAGCGCGGATTGGCCAGCGTAGGCTCGATCATCATCACGGCAGCGGCAATTGCCAGGGCAAGTTCACGGCGTGCCGCATCCGGCAGCATCTGCTCCAGGGCGTTCAATGCCTCAACCGGTGCGACGGCCGCAATGCGGGCCTGTTCCTTGAGCAATTGCACCCAGTTCACGTCGGCCGGTATCTGGCTGCGCGCGGCGCTGGGCAATTGCGACAGCAGCCTGGCCAGGCGCAGACTGCGGCGCTCGAACGCGCCAGTGGAGGCCATGCCGGCCAAGACAATGCGGCATACCGCCTCGGCCATGCCGCCCTGAGAAATATTCGCCAGCACCTCTTTGCGTGCGATTTCCATATCTGCCTTGGCGCGTTCGCGTGCAATCTCCGCGTCCGGCACATCAGTCGGAAACCAAAAGCCCAGCCCTTGCGCGCCATACAGGCTGCGGGCCAGTTCGACCGACTGTGCGTCCCGCCAATCGCGGTACTTGTTCAAGGACTCGGTGATCGTCGCATCCAGTTGCCTTTCGATTTGGCTGTACTGGCCTTGCGGGTCGGCTGTGATGCGTTGCGCCCGCACCTGCTTTGCCATTCCCCGTATCACGGGGGCCAGCGGCAGGGCATCCGAAAGCAGTTCACGCTGCAGGCGCAGGGAATGCATCTTGCCTCTGGCATCGCCCGCTGCGCGGGTG
>CANBTQ010000219.1 GCA_947372425.1 Comamonadaceae bacterium
GCCTGGCAACAACGCAGGCCCTTGAAAAAAGGTGCACCATATGCTCCGCACACCGTTCTGTGCCACCTCAACCTATAAGGAGCAAACCATGTCCGATAGCGCCGTTAAAAAATTTATGGTCTTCTTCAACATTCCACTGGCCACCATGACCGAGTGGCAAAAGACCGAGCCCACGCAACGCGAAGCCTCAGAAAAAAAGATGATGCAGGAATGGTCCGCCTGGAGCGCCGCCCACGCGGACATGATTCTGTCCACCGACGTGGGTGGCAAGACCAAGCAGGTGGTCTCCAGCGCCGTGTCCGACATGCGCAACGACATTGTTCTGTACTCCATCGTGCAGGGCGCATCCCACGACGCCGTGGCCCAGACCTACCAAAGCCACCCGCACCTGCAAATCCCCAGCGCCACCATCCAGGTGATGGAAATCCGGCCCATGGGAGCGATGTGATCCGGCTGTAATCCGGCTTAATGCGCGCCGGTGCTGCTGCTGACGATCTGCACCGGCTCCACAAACAACTGCGCCGCATCGATGGGGTCAAAGCGGTATTGCAGGCCGCAAAACTCACAACCCACTTCAATGTCGCCACGCTCGGCAATGATGTCTTCGGCCTCATCCCGGCCCAAGCCCAGAATCATCTTGCCCACGCGCTCGCGGCTGCAGTTGCAGGCAAAGCGGGGGGCACTGGCACCCTGCAAGGGCTCAAAGCGGGTGAGGCTTTCTTCCCAGAACAGGCGGCGCAAAATGGTTTCCACATCCAGCGTCAGCAGCTCTTCGCGCTTGAGACTGGAGGCCAGAATCGCGATGCGGTTGTAGTGCTCGTTCAGGCCGATCTGGTCCTCGTTCTCCTTGGAGACCATGCTGCCAGCCAGATTGCCGGCACCGGCCATGGGCAGACGCTGGATCAGCAGGCCGGCTGCCACCGTGTCGTCGGCCGCCAGCACCAGGGTGGTGTCGAGCTGCTCGCTTTGCAGCATGTAATGCTCCAGCACCGCGCTCAATTTTTCAATCGGCACACCGTGGTCGTCAAACAGCGGCACCACGCCCTGGTAGGGCTGCTGGCCAAGGAACTTGGTCTTGGGGTCCAGCGTGATGGCGCAACGGCCCAGGTTGTTGGCATTCACCATCTGGCTCAGCGTCACACCCGGCTCCACCTGCGGCTGCACCGTGGCCGTGGCGCGCAGGGCCAGGTCGGACTGCACCTCCGCCACCGCCACCTTGACCGAACCGTCACCAAAAATCTGCAGCACCAACGCACCATCAAACTTGATATTGGCCTGCATCAGCGCGGCTGCCGCCGTCATCTCGCCCAGCATGTCACGCACCTCGGGCGCATAGGCACCGGTGGTGGAATTGCTGGCACGGCGGCGCAAAATCTCGGTCCAGGCATCGGTCAGGCGCACGATCACGCCGCGCACCGGCAGGCCATCAAACAAAAACTTGTGCAATTCAGACATGCACTTCTCCTGGTAGGGCAACGCGTGTCGCGTTGCCGGGTTTATGCGATTTGCTTCAGGCCGGCGCGAAAACGCGCGGCGTTCTCGATGTAATGCAGCGCGCTCAGGCGCAAGCCCTGCTGCTGCGCGGGGGTGAGCGCACGTACCGCCTTGGCCGGGCTGCCAATGATCATGCTGCCATCGGGAAACTCTTTGCCCTCGGTGACCAGCGCGCCGGCGCCCACAATGCAGCCTTTGCCGATCTTCGCACCATTGAGCACGATGGCGCCGATGCCGATCAAGGAGCCATCGCCCACGTTGCAGCCGTGCAGCATCACCTTGTGGCCCACGGTCACGTTTTCGCCAATTTCCAGCGGCTTGCCGATGTCGGCATGCAGCACGCTGCCGTCCTGGATGTTGGAGCCGCGCCCGATGCGGATGACCTCGGTGTCGCCACGCAGCACCGTGCCAAACCAGATGCTCACGTCGTCGGCCAACTCCACATTACCCATTACCTGCGCACTGTCGGCGATCCACGCACCCGCGGCCACGCGTGGCACCACCCCATCCAAAGCATACAAAGCCATATCAGTTCCTCTATTCCGGATTGCCTAGAATTGTAGGGATGATGGAACTCAGGCACGGCGCGCTCGCCGCATTCACCCTTGCAGACCCGGTGGCCAAGGTCGCCGCAGTGCAGGCCCTGTGGGATCAGCGCGATGCGCTGGCACTGGACAGCCAGGCGGCATTGCCCGCACCGCCACAGCCGGGTCGCCCGGACCAGCCGGCACTGGTGTTGCCCAAGGAGGTGCCGCGGCGCTCGCCCTACACCGCAGAAGGCCACGCCGCCCTGATGCACAGCATCGCCCACATCGAGTTCAATGCCATCAACCTGGCCCTGGATGCGGCCTGGCGCTTTGCCGGCATGCCCGATGCCTACTACCACGACTGGTTGCGCGTGGCCTTTGAAGAGGCGCAGCACTTCAGCCTGCTCAGCGGCCACCTGCGGACGCTGGGCCACGCCTACGGCGACTTTGTGGCCCACGACGGTCTGTGGACCATGGCCGAAAACACCCGCCACGACGTCTCGGCCCGCATGGCCCTGGTGCCCCGCACGCTGGAAGCGCGCGGTCTGGATGCCACGCCCATCATCCAGGCCAAGCTGCGCAAGGTCGGTAGCACGGCGGCCCTGCAAGCGGTGGATATTCTGGACACCATCCTGCGCGAAGAGGTGGGGCACGTCGCCATTGGCAACCACTGGTACCACTGGCTATGCCAGCGCGAGGGCCTGGACAGCGCCCTCTTTCACGCACAGGCTGCCGGCCGCTACGGCGGGCCCAGCCTGAAGCCGCCCTTCAACCTGGCGGCGCGCAGGCTGGCCGGCTTCAGCCAGCAGGAGCTGGATGCGCTGCCCACATTGGTTGCGCCCAAGCCGGCAGCCGTGCCCCACACGGTCTAGAATGGAAACGAAAGACCGCCATTGAACCCGCCCGCCATGCCTGACGCCCCCGCCACCAGCCCGCTCACGCCGCCCAACGCTGGCGCCAACCGGGTCATTGCACGGCAGGCCATCCTGGACGAGGCACGCACCGTCTTCGGTTACGAGCTGTTTGACCGCTCCCTGCTGAGCAACGAACACAACGCGGCCAGCGACGCGCAGTTGCTGTTCAACGCGCTGTCCATGGCCGAGAACGACTCGCTGGCCAGCCGCAAAACCATCTTCATCAACTGCACCCACGACAGCCTGGCCGGCGGCCATCTGGACCTGGTGGCACCGGAGCGCGTGGTGCTGGAAATTCCGCCCCTGCCTTTGTCGCAGGTGGACCAGATTGCCAACCACCTGCCCAACCTGCAGCAACTCCAGCGCCGCGGCTTCCGCCTGGCCTTTGACTACTCCATCCTGACGCGCTCGTACGACGGCTGGCTGCCGCTGGCCTCGTTCATCAAGTTCGATCTGTCGGTGCTCAAGCCCGAGGCCGTTGGCGGCTTTGTCAAACTGGCGCAGGCCCGTTCACAGGCCCTGCTGATAGCTGAAAAAGTGGAAACCCATGCGCAGTTCGCGCTGGTCAAGTCGCTGGGCGTGAAGCTCTACCAGGGCTTCTGGTTTGCCAAGCCGGTGATCGTGGAAGGCCAGCGCCTGCGCCCAGCGCAGACCAACATCATTCACCTGCTTGATCTGGTGCGCAAACAATCCAGCACGACCGACATCGAAGACGTGCTCAAGCGTGACCCGGTGCTGTCCTTCAACCTGTTGCGCTTCATCAATTCAGCCGGTTTCGGCATGCGTACCGAGGTCACCTCCTTCCGCCATGCCGTGATGCTGCTGGGTCTGAACCGCCTGTTCAAATGGGCTGCCCTGCTCATGACCACCTCGGGTGGCGGCGACGTTCCTCCCGCCGTGGGCACCACCGCCGTGGTGCGTGGCCGCCTGATGGAACTGCTGGCCCTGGAGAAGCTTTCACCCGAAGACTGCGACAACGCCTTTGTGGTGGGTGTGTTCTCGCTGCTGGACACCATGCTCGGCATGTCGATGGAAGCCGCACTGGCCACCGTGTCCCTGCCGCAGCAGGTCACCGACGCCCTGCTCTACCGCACCGGACCCCTGGCCCCGTTCCTGGACCTGACCGTGGCCTGCGAATCGTCGGACGATGCCGGCTATGCCAGCGCCATCAAGGCACTGGACATGGGTAGCAACCACGTCAACTGGGCCCACCTGCAAGCCCTGGCCTGGGCCGAAACCCTCTCCGTATAGCGGGCTACCCCCTGGGGTGGTGCTGCGCATGCAACTGCGCCAGCCGTTCGCGCGCCACATGGGTGTAGATGGTGGTGGTGGATATATCGGCATGGCCGAGCAACATCTGCACGGCGCGCAAATCGGCACCGTGGTTGAGCAGGTGCGTGGCAAACGCGTGGCGCAGGGTGTGCGGTGACAGCGGCGAGCGGATGCCGGCCGCCAGCGCGTATTTCTTCACGACCATCCAGAACATCACGCGCGACATGGCGCTGCCGGCACTGGGGCCGCGCACGGTGACAAACAAATCCTGCGTCTGCTTGCCCGCCAGAAGCTCCTGCCGCGGCGCGCCCAGATACTGGCGCAGCCACTGCGCGGCCACCTCGCCAAACGGCACCAGCCGCTCCTTGGAGCCCTTGCCCAGCACGCGCAGCACATTGTCATTGAGGCTGACGTTGAACACCCGCAGATCCACCAACTCGCTCACCCGCAGGCCGCTGGCATACAGCAACTCCAGCATGGTGCGGTCGCGGATGCCCAGCGCATTGGACGTGTCGGGCGCGGCCAGCAGGGCCTCCACCTGGGCCTCGCTCAGGGTCTTGGGCACGCGCAGGGCCTGTTTGGCCGACTGCAGCTTGAGCGTGGGGTCCGCCGCAATGCGGTTCTCGCGCAGCGCCCAGCGGAAGTAGCGCTTGAACACCGTCAGGCGCCGGTTGGCGCTGGTGGCCTTGCTGCCCGGCGTGTGGCGGTGTGAAAAATAGGCCTGCAGGTTGTGCTCCACCGTCTCGTCCAAGCTGTGTGCCTGTTCTGCCAGCCATTTGCCGTACAGCGTCAGATCACGCCGGTAGGCCGCCAGGGTGTTTTTGGACAAGCCTTCCTCCAGCCAGATGGCGTCGATGAACGCGTCGATGGCGTCGGTGCTGGTGGCAAGGTGGCTGGGCATGGCTTGCGCAGTTTAAACGGGGGGGAGTGATGGCCCCCACGGTCGCCCACTGCGTGTGGCTCCCTTCCCCCCAAGGGGGCCGTGTTTCGTCTTGGGACGGCCCGGCGACGAAGCAATGCCCCCACGGTCGCCCAATGCGTTTGGCTGGTATTCTCGAAACGGTGAATTACGCTCAACTGCTCTTCCCGGACTTCGCGCTCATCCTCTGCGGCTTTCTGGTCTGCCGCTACACCTCGCTCAACCGCACGGTGTGGCAGCAAGTGGATGCGCTGGTGTACTTCTTTCTGTTTCCGGTGCTGCTGTTCCAGTCCATCAGCAAGACCACCCT
>CANBTQ010000220.1 GCA_947372425.1 Comamonadaceae bacterium
TCGGTGCCGATCAGCAGGTAGCCGATGATGGCGTCCTCGTCATCGCGCAGGGCGGTGACCGACACCACCGCCGGAAAGCGGCTGCCGTCCTTGCGGATGTAGGTCAGCTCGTAAATGTCCTCAATGCCGCGCGAGGCCTTGAACACCAGCGCCTCAAAGCCCGGCGCAATCGGCGTGTCCAGCTCGGCACTCAGGGCCTTGGCGCGGGCGATCACCTCCTGCGGGTCGGAAATATCGGCCGGGGTGATGGTGTTCATCACCTCCAGCGCGGTGTAACCCAGCATGCGCTCGGCACCCACATTGAAGATCTGGATCACACCCTTGGCGTCGGTGGCAATGCTGGAGAAGTTGGCGCTGTTGAAAATGGCGCTTTGCAGGGCGCCGGCCTTGAGCAAGGCGTCTTCCGCCTGCTTGCGTGCGGTGAAGTCGCGCAGAATGCCGGTGTAGTGGCGCTCGCCACCCAGCCACATCTCGCTGAGCGCAATTTCCAGCGCAAAGAAGCTGCCATCCTGGCGGCGCCCCGAGACCTCGCAGGTGGAAACCCGGGCCTGCATGCCGGACGCAGCCGGGGCCAGGCCCGCCATCGCATCCTTCCAGCACGGGCTTTCATCAAAGGCCGGAATCAGCACCCGGATATCCCTGCCCACCAGCTCGGCCGCGCGGTAGCCGAACATGCGCTCAATCTGCGGGTTCAGGGTTTCCAGCAGTGTGCCCTCGCCATGCAGGGTGAGAATGCCGTCGGCCACGGTATTGAGCACGGTTTGAATCAGCACCCCACTGTCGCGCGTGGCCTGCTGCGCCGCATATTCATCGGTCACGTCACGAAACACCAGCACGGCCCCGATCACCTGGCCGTCACGCGCCCGGATGGGGGCGCAGCTGTCGGCAATGTCGTATTCGCGGCCGTCCCTGGACAGGAGCACGGTGTGGTTGGCCAGCGCCTGCACCGAACCATGCAGCAGGGCTGCCATCACCGGCATGGCCACCGGCTGGCGGCTGTCCTTGTTCACGATATGCAGCACCTCCTCGATCGGGTGACCGCGGGCCGTGGCCTCGGTCCAGCCCGTGAGTTGTTCGGCCAGCGGGTTGAGGCTGGTCACGCGGGCCTGGGCGTCGGTGGTGACCACGCCATCCCCAATCGAATTCAGCGTCACCGCCAATTGCTCTTCGCTGATTTGCAGCGCCAGATTGCTCTGCTGCAACTGCTGGTTCAACACCTCTTGCTGCTCCAGCAGATGCCGGGTTTCCTGCAGCACCTGCTGGCCCAGGCGCTGCAGGCCCTGGCGATTGAGCAACCAGGCAAAGCCCAGCGCAGCCAGCAGCCCCAGCACGCTGGCAGCCACAATCACGCCAAACATCTTGCCCAAGGTAGCCTGGTACTCGGCTTCGCGCTCTGCCTGGCCTGACTCTTCAATCTGCACGAAGGCGCGTAGCTGCGTGCGGATCGCATCCATCAGATCCTTGCCCTTGCCGCTGTTGACCAGGCGAAGCATCTCGGCGCTGTTGTGCGCGCGTCCGAGTGCAATGCTGTGCTCCAGCTCGGCCATCTTGGCCTGCACCAGTGGCGTCAGTGCATCGAGGCGTTGCTTCGCAGAGTCCACCTGCACCTGTTGCTGCAGATGACGCAATTGCGCGTCCACACCATCGCGCACTGCCAGATAGGGTTGCAGAAACGCTTCATCGCCGGTCAGCAAGAACCCGCGCTGGCCGGTCTCTGCGTCCTTCAAGCTGGAAAGGAATTCGTCCGCGCCGGTGATCACCAGCGCGGCGTGTTTGCGCGCCTCGGCCGTGACGGTCACCTGCTGGTAGGTGCGAAAACTGAGTGCAATGCCCGTCAGCAACAAGCCCGCCGCGACCAGCAGGGTGGCCCACATTCTGGTGCTGAGTTTCATGGTGTTTTGCCCGACCCGGTGATGGTGGGCACAGCGGTGCGAAAGGCCGCAGGCGCTTGCACGCCAGCGGCTTGGTGGCCAGGTAATGGAGTCATTGCTGACCTTTGAGTTGCGCGGCGACGCAGAAGCGAAACGCGCTGCCGGCGGTGCAGGTTGCACCATTGCAGCAATGGAGCATCATCACACACGGACACCGGCAAATGCCCTTTTATTTCACGCTAGGCACCAGTCATACATTGGCATCCGGTGCATTGCCGGCGCAAGGTGCAAGCCCGGCGCGTGACCCGGCGCGTCAGGGCTCAGGGAATGACGCCAAAGCGTATGGCTTGCCGGCTTAAATAACGCCGGTAGGCACCGGACGCCTTGTCGGCCGCGGTGTGCACCTCGGCACGCAGATCCAGCGGCAGGCGTTTGGGTGTTTGCGATTCCAGCACCGGCTGGTCTTGCGTGAAGATGGTGTGCTGAAAGTCGCGCAGGGTCTGGTCGGGCGACTGGAAGTCGGCCACCGCCAGGCGGAACCAGACACGGCTGCGCTCCGGGCCCATGGGGCAGATAAACAGGCCTATGGCCTCGCGGTAGCCGGCCAGCGCCACGCTGGCCGCGTCCGGCAGCTTGCGCAGCACCGCCGCATAGGGCGCGGTGACCTCGTAGCTGTATTCCACCTGCGCGGCGCTGGTGGAGTGCAGATTGCTCTTGGGCTGCACGGCCTTGCAGCCGGTGGCACGCAGGCCGGTGGGCGTGCTGTGCACCTGGTAGTCGGCTATTTCTGCCGTGTCGCGGCTGCCCAGCCAGTGCTCGTGCACAAAACCGAAGTGCGCCATATCCAGAAAATTTTCCACAATGCGTGGCGCGCTGGTTGCCACGTCATAGGGGCCGCAGTTGAGCTTGCGCAGCTGGGCATCGGCCTCGGCCTCAAACTGCGGCAAGGGCGGTGTCACGGCCGCATGCGGGGCCGCCATGCGCACCCACACCAGACCGTACTGCTCCTGGCAGACGTAGGCCCGGGCAGCGTGGCTGGCAGGGGGCACAAAGCCGGGCAACGCAGGCACATGCACGCACGGCCCGCCGGCCGCAAACTGCCAGCCGTGGTAGGGGCATTCCAGCCGGCCCTTGCAGACCTTGCCCAGAGACAGACGCGCGCCCCGGTGCGGGCATTGGTCGGCCCAGGCCTGCACTGCGCCACTGCCGTCGCGCCACAGCACCAGCGGGCGCTCCAGCAGCTCTGCGGCAAGCGGTGCCACCGTCACCGCCTCGCTCAGGGCCACCGGATGCCAGAGTTGGTTTTCCATGGAGTAGCAGGAATGCGGCAACCGGCAGCGCTGGAGCCGTCAGTCAAACGACGCAAACACCGCGTTGAGCTGGTCGATATGCCGGGCCTTTTCACTGGCGTCTATAAAGCTGGCGTTGAAGCTGTTGAGTGCCAGCTGGTAGGCCTGCTGGCTGCCCAGTTGCAAGGCGGCAAAGGTCTGCGTAAAGTTCTCGTTGATGTAGCCGCCAAAGTAGGCCGGGTCATCCGAGTTGATGGTGGCCACCATGCCCGCCTCCAGCATGCGGCCAATCGTGTGCTGCGTGAGCGTGGGATAGACGCGCAGCTTCAGGTTCGACAGCGGGCAGACCGTGAGCGGTATGCGGTCCTGCACCAGGCGCTTGATCAGGTCCGCATCGTTCATGCTTTGGACGCCATGGTCTATGCGCTCCACCTTGAGCACATCGAGGGCGCTCCAGATGTAGGCCGGCGGCCCCTCCTCGCCCGCGTGCGCCACCAGGCGGAAACCCAGTTGCTTGGCGCGCGCAAACACACTGGCAAACTTTTCCGGCGGGTGGCCGACCTCGCTGCTGGCCAGGCCGATACCCACGATCTTGTCGCGCACCGGCATGATCTGCTCCAGGCATTCGAAAGCCTCGGCTTCGCTCAGGTGACGCAGAAAGCAAAGAATGAGCGAGGCCGTCATGCCGAACCTGGCTGGCGCGTCCATGCAGGCACGGTGCAGGCCCTTGACCACCATCACCGCATCCAGGCCGTGGCCGGTATGCGTTTGGGTGTCGAAGAACAGCTCGGTGTGGGTGACGTTGTCGGCCTGGGCGCGCGCCAGGTAGGCGCAGGCCATGTCGTAGAAGTCCTGCTCGGTCTTGAGCACCAGGGTGCCGGCGTGGTAGATGTCCAGAAAGCTTTGCAGGTTGTCAAACACATAGGCCTCGCGCACGGCTTGCGCACTGGCATAGGCCAACGGCACGCTGTTGCGCTGGGCCAGGGCAAACATCTGCTCGGGCTCCAGCGAGCCCTCGATGTGCATATGCAGTTCGGCCTTGGGCATGCGGCGCAGGAGTTCGGGCATGCGTTCCGGGGCTACCGGGCGTTGGCGTGTGGGTGTATTCATGGTGTGGGACTGTGCCAGAAACCGCGGTGTGGCTCCACCAGCTCGGCAATGAGCGCGGCAAACGGGCCCTCTACCGTGATCGGTTTTTGTCCGGCCGCCAGCACCTGGCGACAAGGCAGGCTGAGGGTCGGGTTCTCGTCGGAATTGCCGGTCAGTTCCAGCAGCGCCTCTTCACTGGCGCCGTAGACGATGTGGCCAATGTTGGCCCAGTAGGCCGTGGCCGTGCACATGGCGCAGGGCTCGAAGGTGGTGACCAGGGTGCAGTCCCACAGGTAGTCGCGTGAATAGTTGAGCGAGGCGGTGCGCGCCAGCGTGGCCTCGGCGTGGTGCACGGTGTCGATATTGCCTTGCTCGGCCAGCACGGTCTCGCCGTCGGGTGCGACCAGCAGGGCGCCAAACGGGTGGCGGCCCAGGGAGGCGGCGCGCTGGGCCACCGCATTGGCGCGGCGCAGATGGCGCAGGGTTTGTTCGTGGTTCATGGTGTTTTGGGCGCAAAAAAAAGGCCACCCGGGGGCGACCTTTTCTTTGCTGCGGTCAATTACTTGCCGTTGGGTACTTTGCCTTCCACGCCCTTGACGTAGAAGCCCAGGCCGCCCAGGAACTTGTCATCCGCGACTTCGTCCTTCTTGATCTGGACCTTGCCGGTGTTGTCGGTGATGGGGCCCTTCCAGATGGCAAAGCTGCCGTCTTTCAGGCCGGCCTTGATCTCGTCGATCTTGGCCTTGGTTTCAGCGGGCACGTCATCGGCGATGGAGACGATGTCAATCGCGCCTTCCTTCACACCCCACCAGCTGTTGCCGCCACCGGTCCAGGTGCCGGCCATCACGTCCTTGGTGGCCTTGATGTAGTAAGGAGCCCAGTTGATGGCGCTGGAGGCCAGGTGGGCCTTGGGTGCGTAGGCCGACATGTCGGAGTCCCAACCGAAGGCGCGCTTGCCCTTTTCCTGTGCGGTCTTGAGCACGGCCGGCGAGTCGGTGTTCTGGAACAGGATGTCGGCGCCGCCGTTGATCAGACTGGTGGCCGCTTCGGTTTCTTTGGGCGGGTTGAACCACTCACCAATCCACACCACCTTGGTCTTGATCTTGGCGTTGCTGGACTGTGCGCCCAGGGTGAAGGCGTTGATGTTGCGCAGCACTTCGGGGATGGCCACGGAAGCCACCAC
>CANBTQ010000221.1 GCA_947372425.1 Comamonadaceae bacterium
GGCCTGGTCACCACACCGGGTGCCACGCGCTTTTACCGCTCCGAGGGCCCGCTGGCCTTGCAGACCACGCGCATCACGCTGCAGGCCGACTCCCGTCTGGAGTGGCTGCCGCTGGAAGCGCTGTGCTACAACGATTGCAATGCCGAAAACCGCCTCGTCATGGCGCTGGAGCCGGGTGCCGAGCTGCTGGGCTGGGACGTGACGGCCTTCGGCCTGCCGCAGGCCGACCTGCCCTTTGTCCAAGGCAGCTTTGCGCAGCACATCGAGCTGCCCGGCGTCTGGCTGGAGCGCGGCCGCATCAAGGCCTCCGACACGCGCCTGATGGATGGTCCCACCGGTCTGAGCGGCGCGCGCTGCATGGCCAGCCTGTTTCTGGTGACGGGCACGGTGCTGGAGCGCAAGCGCCGGCAGCAGGCGCTGGACCTTGCGCGCGCGCTGATTGCCGACAGCCCCATCGCCGGCACGGCCGGAGCCACCAGCCCCAACCCGCAGGTAATCGTGCTGCGCGCCGTGGCACCGCTGGTGGAGCCGGCCATGCAACTGCTGCGCAGCGTGCGCAACGCCTGGCGCCGCGAGCTCTGGCAACTGCCCGACTGCAACCCGCGCATCTGGGCCATGTAGCGCCAGGCCGCCGCGTGCAGCGCATGCGGTGGCAACTTGGCACGCCTTGTGCTGCTTTACCCGCGTTGGATCACACCGGGAAAAATAATGCACCGATTTGGATGGAAATGCCTTTGCGCCCTCGTGCTGGCCTGGGGCTGTGCGGCCTTTGCGCAAACCGCGCCCCCGGCCAGCCCCGCTGCCTCAGCCGCTTCCGCTGCCTCCGCACCAGCCATCCTGGCACTGACCGCAACACCACCCGTGGCACCCACCCGCCCCGGCCTGGTGGCGCAAGACTCCCTCAACGGCGCGGACACCGCCTGGATGATGACCAGTACCGCCCTGGTACTGCTGATGACCCTGCCCGGCATTGCCCTGTTTTACGGCGGCATGGTGCGCAAGAAAAGCGTGATCAACACCATGGCCAGCGTGGTGGCGATTGCAGCCCTGGTCAGCCTGCTGTGGTTTGCCCTGGGCTACTCGCTGGCCTTCACGCCCGGCAGCGGCTGGCTGGGCGGAAGCGACCGCATGGGCTTTAACGGCATGATGGTTTTCAAGGACGCTGGCAAGGTGGCGGTGAGCCATGTGGCGCCGAATGTGCCGGAGTCGGTGTACGCCATGTTCCAGCTCAGCTTTGCCATCATCACGGCGGCACTGATCGTGGGGGCGCTGGTGGAGCGCATGCACTTTGCCGCCATGCTGTGGTTTGTCGGCATGTGGTCGGTGCTGGTCTATGCGCCGGTGGCGCACTGGGTGTGGGAGCCCGGCGGCTGGCTGGCGCGCATGGGCATGCTGGACTTTGCCGGCGGCTCGGTGGTGCACATCAACGCCGGTATTGCCGGCCTGGTCGGCGCCTATGTGCTGGGGCCGCGCCAGGGCTATGGCCGCGAATCGTTTGCGCCCTTCAACCTCGGGCTGACCATGGCCGGTGCCGGTCTGCTCTGGGTGGGCTGGTTTGGCTTTAACGCCGGCTCGGCGGTGGCGGCCGATGGCCGTGCCGGCCTGGCCATGGTGGTGACCCACATTGCCGCCAGCGCCGGCGCGCTGAGCTGGATCCTGGCCGAATGGGCCGTGCGCGGGCGCCCTTCGCTGCTGGGCCTGTGCTCGGGCCTGGTGGCCGGTCTGGTGGCGATTACACCGGCCTCCGGTTTTGTGACCCCGATCTCGGCCCTGCTGATCGGCACGGTCGCCGGCGTGGCCTGCTACTGGGGTGCCACCGGACTCAAGCGCATGCTCAACGCCGACGACTCGCTCGACGTGTTTGGCGTGCATGGCATAGGCGGCATCGTGGGTTCGGTGATGACCGGTCTGCTGGCCAGCCGCAGCGTGTCGGGCCAGGAGGCCAGCGTGGGGACGCAGCTGATCGGCGTGGTGGCGGTGCTGCTGTATGGCGGCGTGATGAGTGCGCTGCTGCTGTGGTTGACCAAGCTGATTGTGGGCCTGCGCGTGGATGACACGGCCGAGTCCATCGGGCTGGACATCACCCAGCACCGCGAGCAGATCGGCGCATGAGCAACCGCATGCAAAGCAGCCAGAAAATTGCCATAGCCGCCCACCTGCATGTGCTGCTGCGGCGCAAGACCGGCCGTGTGACCGACACCGAATGGATGGCCGGCAACGCGGCCTATGCCGCCGAGATCGTGCGCTTCTGCCGCGCCAGCGCCCTGCAGGACGGCCACACCGAGCTGGCCGAATGGGCCGACAAGCTCGAAGAAGCCGTGCTGGGCACAGGCCGCACCGCTGCTGCGCTGCCGGCCGCTGCGCCGGCAAGCGCCGATGCCGGCACACCGGGCATGGCCGCTACGGCGCTGCGCTACGTGCGGGGGATTCGCTAAGCCCCGTGCAACAGCCGTGCCGATCGGTACGGACAGACATGCGACGCCCTCAAGCCGGCTTGAGGCGCAGCACCCAGGGCGAGAAGGCTTCCATCACGCGCAGCGGATGGCCGTTGTGCCAGAACACCGAGCTGCGGGCCCAGTGCGGGATGCCGGTCTGTGCGCGCGGCTGCGGCAGCTGCAACCACTGCTGGCCCAGGTGGCGCTGCATGGCGCCGGTCTTGGGCAGATGCAGGGCCTGCAGCGGCTCGCGCTCCACATGGCGGGCGGCAAACAGCAGCTCGGCCAGCGGCCGCGTGCCCAGGCCCTTCATGGCGCGCCAGGGCCCTTTGATGGCCTGCAGCGTGGTGGCACTGCGGGCCCAGACGGCGGGCCTGCCGTCCAGCAGCAGCACCACTTCACGCACATAGCCGCAGAGCTGCTGCAGATCGGCCTGTTCGGGCGCCCACAGCGCCATGGCGCCCTGCTGCTGCACCTGCACCTCCACCCGCCCGTGGCGGCGCAGGCGCGACGTGAGAGAGCCCTCGGCCTGAAGCCACAAACCCAGACGGGGATCGGATGCCATGGGAAAACCCGGGTAACTCACCGCGCACCTCTGCTGCTGCCCGGCCACACCGGTTCATACCAATTTTTCATGCGGCCAAGCATACGGCAAAGCGGCAGCACCACCGGCGGCGGCCGCACGGCGGCACCAGGGTCTCAGATGGCGACCAGGGCGCGCACGCCGTCCACTTCCATGTTCGGTCCCTTGCCATGGGCCAGCACCGCACCGCGCTCCATCACCACGTAGTCGTCGGCCAGCTCCTGGGCAAAGTCGTAGTACTGCTCCACCAGCACGATGGCCATGTCACCCCGGTCGGCCAGCATGCGGATGACGCGGCCTATATCCTTGATGATGCTGGGCTGTATGCCCTCGGTGGGCTCGTCCAGGATCAGCACCTTGGGCTTGGCGGCCAGGGCGCGGGCGATGGCCAGCTGCTGCTGTTGCCCGCCCGACAGGTCGCCACCGCGGCGGCCCAGCATCTGCTTGAGCACGGGGAACAGTTCGTACAGTTCTTCGGGCACCGGGGTGCCGGCCTTTTTGTAGGCCAGGCCCATGTGCAGGTTTTCCTGCACCGTCAATTTGGAAAAGATCTCGCGGCCCTGCGGCACAAAGCCGATGCCGGCACGGGCACGCTCATAGGGCGTGGCCTTGTGGATGTCCTTGCCATCGAGCGTGATGGAGCCGTTCTTGATGGGCACCAGGCCCATCATGGACTTGAGCAGCGTGGTCTTGCCCACGCCGTTGCGGCCCAGGATGACGGTGATCTTGCCCAGCTCGGCGCTCAGGCTGACATCGCGCAGGATGTGCGAGCCGCCGTAGTACTGGTTGACGTTTTTGACTTGGAGTAAAGACATGGCTAGCGACCCAGATAGACTTCAATCACGCGCTCATCGCTTTGCACCTGCGCCAGCGTTCCCTGCGCCAAAACCGAGCCATCACACAACACCGTGACGATGTCGGAGATGGTGTTGATAAAGCCCATGTCGTGCTCCACCACCATCAGCGAATGCTTGCCCTTGAGGGACAGGAACAGTTCAGCGGTGCGCTCGGTTTCTTCGTCCGTCATGCCGGCCACCGGCTCATCGAGCAGCAGCAGCTTGGGGTCCTGCATCAGCAGCATGCCAATCTCCAGCCACTGCTTCTGCCCGTGGCTCAGGTTACCCGCCTGACGCGACACACTGTCGGCCAGATGAATCGTATGCAGCATCTCCGCCAGGCGGTCGCTCTGCGACGAGTCCAGCTTGAAGCGCATCGAAGCCGGCACGCGCTTGTCCATCTTCAGCGCCAACTCCAGGTTCTCGAACACGCTCAGGTTTTCAAACACCGTGGGCTTCTGGAACTTGCGGCCAATGCCCAGCTGGGCAATCTCCGGCTCCTTGTAGCGCAGCAAATCAATCGTGCTGCCGAAGAACACCGTGCCACTGTCGGGCCGGGTCTTGCCGGTGATGATGTCCATCATGGTGGTCTTGCCGGCGCCGTTGGGGCCGATGATGCAGCGCAGCTCGCCCGGTGCAATGTCCAGCGACAGGTTGTTGATGGCCTTGAAGCCGTCGAAGCTGACGTTCACGCTTTCCAGATACAAAATCCGTCCGTGGGTGACATCCACCTCGTTGTCGAGCTTGAGGCGTCCAAAGCCGGCGCTGCGGCCGCCGGACTCGGTGTTGCCGGCCATGGCCGCCAGCGCCGCGTTGCGGGCCTCGACGCGCTGGGCGCCCTGTTCCATCAGTTCGGGAGTCATTTCGCACCGCCCTTCAGCTTCTTCACCAGGCCCACCACCCCATCGGGCAGGTAGAGCGTGACACCGATGAACAGCGCACCCAGAAAGTACAACCAGAACTCGGGATAGGTCACGGTCAGCCAACTCTTGGCACCGTTGACAATGAAGGCTCCCAGGATGGGGCCGATCAGCGTGGCACGTCCGCCCACGGCCGCCCAGATGGCGATCTCGATGGAGTTGGCCGGACTCATTTCGCTGGGGTTGATGATGCCCACCTGCGGCACATACAGGGCCCCTGCCACACCGCACATCATGGCCGACAGCACCCAGATGCTGAGCTTGTAGCCCAGTGGCGAATAGCCGCTGAACATGACACGCGTCTCGGCATCGCGGATGGCCTGCAGCACGCGGCCGTACTTGCTGCCCACCAGCCAGCGCGCCAGCAGGAAGAAGGAGAGGAGCGTGAGCGAGGTCAGCACAAACAGCGTCATGCGCATGCTCGGTGTGGCAATCGGAATATCGAGGATGCGCTTGAAATCGGTGAAGCCGTTGTTGCCACCAAAGCCGGTTTCGTTGCGGAAGAACAGCAGCATGGCGGCAAAGGTCAGGGCCTGGGTGATGATGGAAAAGTACACGCCCTTGATGCGCGAGCGAAAGGCAAAGTAGCCAAACACCAGCGCCACCAGACCGGGCACCACCACCACCAGAATCAGCGTGGCCAGAAA
>CANBTQ010000222.1 GCA_947372425.1 Comamonadaceae bacterium
ACCGTGCCCGACACCGTTCTGGACAACGCCGATGAGCTGATCCTGGTGGACGTGACGGCCGACGAACTGCTGGCGCGCCTGAAGGCCGGCAAGGTCTATGTGCCGCAACAGGCCGAGCGTGCCACGCAGAATTTCTTTCGCAAGGGCAACCTGTTTGCCTTGCGCGAAATCGCCCTGCGCCGCACCGCCGAGCATGTGGGCGACGATGTGCGCAGCTACCGCGCGCGCCAGCACCAGATTGCAGCCCAAGGCCGCGGCTCCAATGCCTGGAACACCTCGGGTGCGCTGCTGGTCTGCGTCGGCCCGGTGGCGGGCGCCGAGCATGCCGTGCGCAGCGCCGCCCGCCTGGCGGCCCAACTCAATGTGCGCTGGCACGCGGCTTATGTGGAGACACCGGCACTGCAAAGGCTGCCGGCTTCCGAACGCGACCGTACGCTGGCCGTGCTCAAGCTGGCCGAGGAGCTGGGCGGTGAGACCGTGGTTCTCAGCGGCAATGGCATCGCCCAGGCCTTGCTGGAGCAGGCACGCACGCTCAACTGTGCCACCCTGGTACTCGGTCGCCCCGCGCCCTCACGCTGGAGCGGCGTGCGCCGCCTGTGGCGGCCCAGCCTGACGCGCCAACTGGCCACGCTGGCACCGGAAATCGACTTGGTGGAGGTGGGCTACACCGCAGCCGTGCGGCGCCTGGCACCGGCCGTGACCGCAGACACGGGCGACGAAGGACCAGCCACCTTTTGGCACAGCAGCTGGCAGCGCTATGCCTGGGCCATGGCAGCCTGCGTGGCCACCACCCTGCTGACCCTGCCCATGCTGGCCTTGTTTGATCTGGCCAATATCGTCATGCTGTTCTTGCTCTGCGTGGTGCTGGTGGCCGTGCGCCTGGGGCGCGGGCCGGCCATGTTGGCGGCCGTGGTGTCGGTGGCTGCCTTTGACTTCTTTTTTGTGCCACCGCGATTTTCGTTTGCGGTGACCGATGTGCAGTACCTGGTGACCTTTGCCGTGATGCTGGGTGTGGGCATGCTGATTGGCCAGCTCACCGCCAATCTGCGTTTCGCCGCCGGTGTGTCGGCCAGCCGGGAGCGCCGGGCCCACGCCCTGTTTGAGCTGACGCGTGATCTCTCGGCCGCCCTGCAGACGGTGCAGGTGGTGGAGCTGGGCGAGGCGGCTGTCCAACGCAGCCTGGGGGGCCAGGCCCATGTGCTGATCACCAATGCCGCAGACCAGCTGGAGCTGGGCAACCAACTGCCCGAGGGCCTGGACGCCAGCATGGCCGACTGGTGCTTTCACCACGGCCAGCGCGCCGGCCTGGCCACGGCCACCTTGCCGTCGAGTCGCTGGCATTACGTGCCCTTGCAAGCCCCCATGCGCATACGCGGCGTGCTGGCCCTGCAGCCGGGCCGGGCCCGCTGGCTGCTGATCCCCGAGCAGGTGCAGCAGCTTGAAACCCTGGCGCGCCAGATCGCCATTGCGCTGGAGCGGGTGCATTACGTGGAGGTGGCGCAGCAGGCCGTGGTGCAGATGGAGTCCGAGCGCCTGCGCAACACCCTGCTCGCCGCCATGTCACACGATGTGCGCACGCCCCTCACCGCCCTGATTGGCCAGGCCGAAACCCTGGAGCACATGGGCCCGCTCAGCACCGCACAACGTGCCACGGTGCAGTCCATGGGCCATGAGGCGCGCGAGCTCAGCGCCCTGGTCGGCAACCTGCTGGATATGGCGCGACTGGAAAGCGGGCAGGTGCAGCTGCGCCGGGACTGGCATTCGGTGGAAGAGCTGGTCGGCAGCGCCATCCGCGCGGCGCGCCATGCCCTGGGTGAACGGGCGGTGCAAACCGATTTGCCGCGCGATTTGCCCCTGGTGGAACTGGATGCCGCATTGATGGAGCGGGTGTTGGTGAATCTGCTGGAGAACGCCGCGAAGTACGGCGTGGCTTCGGCATCGCATGCGCCGTCCATTCAGGTCTCGGCCCGCAGCACGGCCACCACCCTGGAGCTGAAGGTGCGCGACTTCGGCCCCGGCCTGCCGGCTGCCAGCCGCGGGCAGGAACACACCTTGTTTGACAAATTCACGCGCGGTCAAAGCGAGTCCAACACCCGCGGTGTCGGCCTGGGCCTGGCCATCTGCAAGGCGGTGGTGCAAGCGCACCTGGGCCAGATCAGCGCCAGCCAGGCCGCAGGCGGTGGTGCAGAATTCAGCATCAGCCTGCCGCGCACCGAGCCGCCTCTGGCAGTCGATGCCGAAGACTTCTGACCCACCCACAAAACCATCCCCATGCCAGCCCCGGTTGCCATCCTGATTGAAGACGAGCCGCAAATTCGCCGCTTTGTGCGCCTGGCGCTGGAGGCCGAGGGTTGGCAGGTGCATGAGGCCGACACTGCAAAGCGCGGCCTGACAGACGCCGGCACGCGCAAGCCCGATCTGCTGGTGGTGGACCTGGGGCTGCCCGATGGCGATGGCCTGGACCTGATACGCGACGTACGCGGCTGGTCCAACGTGCCCATCATTGTGCTGTCAGCCCGCGCAGACGAGTCCGACAAGATTGCCGCACTGGACGCCGGTGCCGATGATTATTTGACCAAGCCCTTTGGTGTGGGCGAATTGCTGGCCCGCGTGCGCGCCAATCTGCGCCGCCCGCGCAACGGTGCAGAGGATGGCGCCCCCCAGTGCGCGGGCGAAGACCCGGTGTTTCGCTTTGGTGCGGTGGCGGTGGACCGGCAGGCGCGCATCGTGCACCGCAATGGCCAGGAGGTGCACCTCACCCCCATCGAATACCGTTTGCTCATGGCCCTGGTGGCCAACGCCGGGCGCGTGATGACGCAGCGCCAGCTGCTCAAGGAGGTGTGGGGACCGTCCCATACAGAGCAGGGCCATTACCTGCGCATCTACATGGGCCACCTGCGGCAAAAGCTGGAGCGCGACCCGGCCCAACCCGAGCACCTGTTAACCGAGACCGCCGTGGGTTACCGGTTGCTGCAAAAATAAAATCCACACGGGGCCTGGTTCCGTGGCGTGTGATCTTCCTGCACCTGTGGGCGGGGCTCTAGTGTGGCATTTCTGCTGCCCGGCGGGAACGGGCATTCATCGATCTGGCCGTGGAGATGTTGCAGGCAGGCAGTAATTTCCGCGTGCGCAGCAAGGAACTCGCAGCGGCCCACGCACAGAACCGCCATGGCCCGGCAACACCCTGCTTCGGTCTACACCACCTCGGGCATGCCGCTCTGCAGGGAACGGGTGATGGCCAGGCCAATGCGTGTGGCTTCCAGCGCGTCTGACAAGGTCAGCGTGAGCGGGCTGGTGCCGCGGCAGGCCGCCACAAAGGCCGTCATCTCGGCGGCAAAGGCCGCTTCAAAGCGTTCGTAAAAATCTTTCAGCACCGCGTGGCGCACGCCATGCTGATCGCTCTTGACCACGCGGTTGGCGGCGGCATGTTCACCCACCAGCAGCTTGCCCGCCGTGCCGATCACCTCGGTCATGGTCTCGTGGCCATGGGCCATGGTGCGCGAGGCATACAGCACCGCCTTGGCACCGCCGACAAACTCCACCACCGCAATGCCGTTGTCCACGTCGCCGCAGGCTTGCAGACCCGGGTGCAGGGCAATGGTGCCGGTGGCAAAGGCGCGCAGGGCTTTGGGGCGGCCCAGCATCCAGCGCGCCAGATCGATGTCGTGCACGCTGCAGTCCATGAAGATGCCACCCGAGGTGGGGGCAAACTTGACGAAGAAACCATCCGGGTCGTTCTGGTCGCAGGTTTGCGAACGCACCAGAAACGGCCGGCCGATCTCGCCCGCTTCCACCGACTGGAACGCCGACAGGTAGCTCGGATCAAAGCGGCGCACAAAGCCCACCATGGCGACCAGATCGGGATGCTGCCCGGACTCGGCCAGCACGCGCTCACAGTCGGGCACATTCAGCGCCAGCGGCTTTTCCACAAACACATGCTTACCCGCTTTGAGTGCGGCAATGGTCTGGTCGGCGTGCAATGAGGTGGGGGTCACCAGCACCACCGCATCCACATTCTTGTCTTGCAGCAGGGTGTCCAGGTCTTCGTAGACATTGGCCACACCCAGTTGTTCACGGGCAAGCGCGCGCTCGGCTTCCACCGGGCTGCAGGCTGCCACCAGCTTGCAATTGGGCGTGTTGAACGCCAGGGCGGCGGCATGGCGCTGGCCCAGCCGGCCGAGGCCGGCAATGCCGACGCGCAGGGGAGAGTTCATGGTTTTCATATCTCGTATTTCTGAATTAACGGCCGCGCTTTTTGTTGCGGTACTGGTCGGCAATCACGGCCGCGACGATGATGGCGCCCTTGACCATCTCCTGGTAGTAGGCGTCGATGCGGATGAAGGTAAAGCCCGACATCATCACGCCCAGGATCAGCACACCAATCACCGTGCCGGTGATGCGGCCCAGGCCACCCACCAGCGAGGTGCCGCCAATCACCACGGCGGCAATCGCGTCCAGTTCGTACATCACGCCCATGCCGGACTGGCCGGAGATGGCACGCGCCGCCGTCACGCTGCCGGCAATGCCGGAGAGCAGACCGGCGATGGTGTAGATGTAAACCAGGTGGCGGTTCACGTTGATGCCGGAGACGCGTGCGGCCTGGCGGTTCGCACCGATGGCGTAGGTGAATTTGCCAAAGCGCGTGTAACGCAACACGACATGGAAGATGGCCGCAATCACCAGAAAGATGTAGACCGGGTTGGCACCCGCACCAATCGAGGCAAAGTCATCGGTCAGCATGGAGACCGGCATGCCGCCGGTAAACCACTTGGCAAAGCCGCGTGCGGCCACCATGGTGCCCAGGGTGGCGATAAAGGGCGGGATGGCGGTGAAGGCAATCAGCGAGCCGTTGAGCAGACCGATCAACAGACCCACCGTCATGCCGGCCAGAATCGGCCAGACCATGGGCAGATCGGTCAGCGCGGGAAAGACGGCGCGCGGAAAGTCCGACACCTGGGCCAGGCTGGCGGACACCACGGCGGCGGCGGCAACCACCGAGCCCGAAGACAGGTCGATGCCGCTGGTGATGATGACCATGTTCACGCCCACGGCGATGATGCCCACCACCGACATCTGCAGGATGATGATCTGCAGCCGCTCCAGGTTGAAGATGAAGCTCTGCCCGTTGATGTACCAGCCCAGGGCTTCGAAGAACAGGCTGATGCCGATCAACACCATCAGGATGCTGGCCTCGGGCGGCCACTTGAACTTGGCACGGGTTCCAACCGAAGGTGCGCGGGGTGCGGTAGAGGTAGTCATAGGTTCAACTTCTTAGAAAATTATTTGGCGGCCAGGTCCATGATGGAAACCTGGTCTGCGTCCTTGCGGTCCAGAATGCCGGACACATGGCCTTCGTGCATCACCACGATGCGGTCGCTCATGCCCAGCACCTCGGGCATCTCCGAAGAGATCATCAGA
>CANBTQ010000223.1 GCA_947372425.1 Comamonadaceae bacterium
GAAGGCAGCATAAAAATGACGACGAAAAACCTTCTGGTTGAACTGTTTGTGGAAGAGCTGCCGCCCAAGGCGCTCAAGAAACTGGGTGAGGCCTTTGCCGCCGTGCTGGCGGATTCGCTGAAGTCCCAGGGCCTGGCTGCTGCCGATGCGGCGATGACCCACTTCGCCTCACCACGCCGCCTGGCCGTTCACGTCACCGGCGTTGCATCCCAAGCAGCCGACAAGTCCGTCTCGGCCAAGCTGATGCCCGTCACGGTCGGCTTAAACGCCGAAGGCCAGGCCACACCGGCGCTGCTGAAAAAGCTGGCCGCACTGGGTGCCGACGCCTCTGCCGTGCCTTCGCTCAAGCGCGCCATGGATGGCAAGGCTGAAGCGCTGTATTTCGAGAGCATGGTCACCGGCGTGACGCTGAAGGATGGTTTGCAAAAAGCCCTGGAAGAATCGCTGGCCAAGCTGCCCATCCCCAAGGTCATGAGCTACCAGCTCGGCGCCGAGAGCGGCTGCGAATTGCCGGGCTGGACCAGTGTCAGCTTTGTGCGCCCGGCGCACAGCCTGCTGGCCCTGCATGGCAGCACCGTTGTGCCGATCAGCGTGCTGGGCCTGAAGGCCGGCAACAGCACGCAAGGGCATCGCTTTGAAGCTGCTGTCTCGCCGGTTGTCATTGCCGACGCCGACCATTACGCGGACACCCTGCGCACCGACGGTTCCGTCATCGCCAGCTTTGCCGAGCGCCGTGCCGAGATCGTGCGCCAGCTCGCAGCCGCTGCAGCCAAGGTGGGCCATGGCGCCCGCGCCATCGAAGACGAAGCCTTGCTGGACGAAGTCACCGGTCTGGTGGAGCGCCCCAATGTGCTGGTCTGCAGTTTTGAGGAGCAGTTCCTGGCCGTGCCACAGGAATGCCTGATCCTCACCATGAAGGCGAACCAGAAATACTTCCCGCTGCTGGATGCGGCCGGCAAGTTGAGCAACCAGTTTCTGGTTGTCAGCAATATTTCGCCGGATGACGCCAGCGCGGTGATTGGTGGCAACGAGCGCGTGGTGCGCCCGCGTCTGGCCGATGCCAAGTTCTTCTTTGACCAGGACCGCAAGAAGACGCTGGAGTCGCGTGTTGAAGGCCTGTCCAAGGTGGTCTACCACAACAAGCTGGGCACCCAAGGCGCACGCCTGGAGCGCGTGCGGGACATTGCCAAAGTCATCGTCGATTTGCTGGCCCTGTCCGGCGAAGCCCAGACCGAAGGCCTGGCCACGCAGGCCGATGCGGCCGCGCGCCTGGCCAAGACCGATCTGGTGACCGACATGGTGGGCGAGTTCCCCGAGTTGCAAGGCATCATGGGCGGCTACTACGCGCGCCACGATGGTCTGGGTGACGAAGTCGCGTGTGCCATCGAAGACCATTACAAGCCCCGCTTTGCCGGTGACGACCTGCCGCGCAACAGCGCCGGCGTGGTGGTAGCCCTGGCCGACAAGCTGGAGACCCTGGTTGGCATGTTTGGTATCGGCAATCTGCCCACGGGCGACAAAGACCCGTTTGCCCTGCGCCGCCACGCCCTGGGCGTGATTCGCATGCTGGTGGAAAAAGACCTGCCGCTGGACTTGCACCTGTTGCTGCCAGCGGCCGTGCCGGCCTTTGGTGCGCTGATTAGCGACGCCACACCGGCCCTGGCCGATTTCTTCTACGACCGCCTGGCCGGCTCGCTGCGCGAGCAGGGCTACAGCGCGCAGGAAGTGGAGGCTGTGTTGGCTCTGCGTCCCAAGCGCCTGGGTGATGTGCCCAAACGTCTACTGGCCGTGCGCGCCTTTGCCGCACTGCCGGAAAGCGCGGCCCTGGCCGCTGCCAACAAGCGCATTGGCAACATCCTCAAAAAAGCGGATGGCGATGTGGACCCCCATGTCAGCCCCGTGCTGCTGGTGGAAGCGGCTGAGAAGAACCTGCACGCCGCCATGCAAACCGTGTTGCCGATTGCGCAAGCCCGTTGGGAGGCCGGTGACTACACTGCGTCCCTGCAATCCCTGGCGGAACTGCGCACGCCAGTGGATGCCTTCTTTGAAGACGTGATGGTCAACGCCGAAGCGCTCGACCTGCGCCTGAACCGCCTGGGTCTGCTCAAGAGCTTGCACATCGCCATGAATCGCGTGGCCGATCTTTCCAAACTGGCCAGCTAAACCGCAGACACAGGCGCACCATGAAACTCTGCATCCTCGACCGCGACGGCACCATCAACGAAGACAGCGAAGACTATGTCAAGTCGCCGGCTGAGTGGCAGCCACTGCCCGGCGCGCTGGAGGCGATTGCCCGCATCAACCATGCCGGCTGGCATGTGGTGGTGGTGACCAACCAGAGCGGCTTGGGGCGGGGTTTGTTTGATGTCAGTTCGCTCAATGCCATGCACGCCAAGATGCACGAAATGCTGGCCGCCGTGGGTGGCCGGATTGACGCCATTTTTTATTGCCCGCACGCGCCGGAAGATCACTGCAACTGCCGCAAACCGGCACCGGGCCTGTACGAACAGATCGCAGAGCGTTACGGCATGGACCTTGCCGGCATGCCCACCGTGGGTGACTCGGTGCGCGATCTGGTGGCCGGTACCGCCGTGGGTTGTGCGCCGCATTTGGTGCTCACCGGCAAGTCCGCCGCCTACCGTGGGCGTGAACTACCCGAAGGCTTTCCGCCCGGCACCCTGGTGCATGAGGATCTGGCGGCTTTCGCACAGTATCTGGTCAGCCAGTAGGGCGCACGCACCCTGTGGCCCACCGTGCCCTGAATTGCTGACAAAGCACACGCATGTTGCCGCTGCTGCGTTTCACGCTGGATCTGTTTTCTACTGAACCGCAGGCTGAGCCCGCGGCACCCGTGCGCAAGCCCGGACGCAGGAAGGCCCAGCCATTGCCGCCTGCCGGCATTCCGGCAAATGCCACCAGCCCGCGCATCCCCGATGCGCAACGGCCGGCATTTGTGCCCGGCCTGGCGCTGCCCGGTGCCATCGCCCCGGCTGTCTTCCAGCACCCGCAAGCCAATCGCGAGCTGCGCCTGGCCGACGCGGTGGTGGCCTACGCCTTTACCCGCGCCAAGCGCAAGTCCATAGGCTTTGTCATCGGCCCGGACGGGCTGGTGGTGCGCGCGCCGCGCTGGACGCCGCTGCACGAGGTGGACGCTGCGCTGCAGGAAAAAGGCGGCTGGATTCTGCGCAAGCTGCAGGAGTCGCGCGAGCGCCAGAGCCGCGCCCACAGCGCGCGCGTGGAGTGGCGCGATGGCGTGGTCATTCCTTTTTTTGGCGATGGCCTGACGGTGGTGCTGGACCCGACGCATGGCTTTAGCGGCCGGGGTGCGCAACTCAAGATCACGGACACGGTGGACCCGGTGACGGGCAAGGCCGGGCCCGGCGAAAAGGTGTTGCATGTGGGTCTGCCCAAGGCCGCCAGCGCCGACCAGATTCGTGACGCGGTGCAGGCCTGGTTGATGCGCCAGGCTGCAAGCCACTTCACGCTGCGCATGGAGCACTTCGCGCCCTTGCTGGGCGTGCAGTGGAAGAAGCTGCGCCTGAGCAGCGCCGGCACGCGCTGGGGCAGCGCCAGTGCCGACGGCTCCATCCGCCTGAACTGGCGGCTGATCCATTTCCGTGAGCCGGTGATCGACTATGTGGTGGCGCATGAACTCAGCCACCTGCAGGTGATGGACCACAGCGCCAACTTCTGGAACACCGTGGGCACCGTGGTGCCGGACTACCAGCAGCTGCGTTCGCAGCTGAAAGAAGACGCCATTCCCAAGTGGTGATGGTGTGACGCTGGCCGACTGGCCGCGTGCATTGTTCCCGCTCGCTGCGCGGCAAGGGGACGCCTACCCACCCCGGTGAGCGTGAGGGCCTCAAGCCAGGAAGCGATAAACCCCGTCCGCATCCAACTGCCGCGTGAGCTTTGCGCCATGCCACAGCGCATGCAGATGCGCCACCGCCTCGCCCAGCGCGAAGGTGATCTGGTGAAAATCCAGCGGCCGTTTGAACAGCACCGGCAATACATCGGCGGCGCTACACGGTCTTTCTGAACAGGCCACCATGACCTCGGCCAGACGCTCCTTATGGTGGTCGTGCAGTTGCTGGATGCGGCTGTGCAAGCCCTGAAACGGTTTGCCGTGCGAGGGCAACACCAGCGTATCCGCAGGCAGGGCCCGGAAGCGGTCAATCGACGCCAGGAACAGCGTCAGCGCATCGGCCTCGGGCTCCTGCTCGTAGACGCTGACATTGGTGGAGATGCGCGGCAGCATCATGTCGCCGCCTATCAGCACGCCCAACTCCGCGCAGTACAGCGCCATGTGCTCCGGCGCGTGACCGTAGCCGCTGATGCACCGCCAGGCGCGGCCGCCGATCTGCAGCGTGCCACCATCCAGCAGGCGGTGGTACTGCACGGGCACCGAGGGCACCAAGGCGGTGAAGTACGGCTTGCGCTCCAGCAGCTTGCGCGCCGTCTCGGCATCGTTCAGACCGTGTTGCGCATAAAACTGCACGGTGCGCTCACCGCTGAAGGTGTCCAGCCCGGAGCAGGCAACAGTGGCCACCATGAAGTCGGTGGCACTGATGTAGAAGGGCGCGTTCCAGCGCTCACACAGCCAGCGCGCCAGGCCGATGTGGTCGGGGTGCATGTGGGTGGCCATCACGCGCAGCACCGGCAGGCCTTCGAGTTCGTTGGCGAACAGCGCCTCCCAGTGTGCCTTGGCCTCGTCGCGGTGGATGCAGGTGTCCACAATGCTCCAGCCGTCCACGCCATCCACCTGGTCACGCAGCAGCCACAGGTTGATGTGGTTCAGCGCAAACGGCAGCGCCATGCGCACCCACTTCACGCCGGGGGCCAGGGTGATGCATCGGCCATGGGCGGGCAGGTCCTCGCCCAAGGGGTAATGCAGCTGCTTTTCGAGTTCGTTCATGGGGGTCTTTATGCTTCATAATTGACGTTTACGTAAACGTCAATTGCGGCCGCTATTGTAGGCAGCCGAGGCGATGCGTGCTGTCTCCCTTGTGATGCATTGATTGCGTATGACCAACACCACCACCTACACCATCAGCGACCTGGCGCGTGAGTTTGACCTCACCACACGGGCCATCCGCTTTTACGAAGACCTGGGGCTGCTGCAGCCCGAGCGCAGCGGGCCTGGCGGGCGCAACCGGGTCTACAGCATACGCGACCGCACCCGCCTCAAACTCACGCTGCGGGCCAAGCGCATGGGTCTGAGCCTGACCTAGGCCAAGGACATCATCGACACCTACGATGGCCCGCGCGACACCGGTGCCCAGCTCACCAAGTTTCTGGACGTGCTGGCCTTGCACCGCAAGCAGATCGAGGAACAGATGGCCGACCTGCAGTCCAACCTGGACGAGATCAAGGTGCACCAGCGCGAGGCCCGTGCCCTGCTGGCCAAAG
>CANBTQ010000224.1 GCA_947372425.1 Comamonadaceae bacterium
CCCCACGCCATGCCAGAAATTCTTGTCCAGACCGAAGCCGGCAATGCCCGCGTTGTCCTGCGCACAGGCGCACAGGAGACCGAGTTGCCGCCCCTCTGGTTGCGGGCCCGCAGCCCCGATCCGAGCCAGCGCGACAGCGTGACCGGCCAGCGCCTGATGAACCCGCATTTGCTGCCGGATGATTTGCATCTGCTGGATGCGCGCTTTGAAAACGAACTGCTGCACCTATCCTTCAGCGACGGCTTTGCCGGCCGCTTTGACCCGCAAGAACTGATAGTGGGCACGGTGCTCAGCACCGGCTGCCCGGCACCGCGCCCCTGGCGCGCCGATCTGGCACGCCAACCGGTGTACCGCTGGGCCGATCTGCAGGCCGAAGCAACGCTGTACCGGGCGCTGAAAGACTTTATTGAACTGGGCTTTCTGCTGGTGAACGAAACGCCCACGCAGGCCGACTCCATCCTGCATATCGCGCAGCGCTTCGGCTATGTGCGCACCACCAATTTCGGCAGCTTTTTTGAGGTCTATTCGCGCCCCGACTCCACCGACCTGGCCTACCGCCCGGTGGCCCTGGGGCCGCATACCGACAACCCCTACCGCACACCCGTACCCGGCATCCAGATCCTGCAATGCCTGCAAAACGAAACCTCGGGCGGCCTGTCCACCCTGGTGGACAGCCTGGCCGTGGCCGACCAGCTGCGCCAGGAAGACCCGGAGGGCTTTGCGCTGCTGAGCCGCGTGCCGGTGCGCTTTGAATACCGCGATGCCAGCACGCAACTGGTGTCGGTAAAGCCCATGATTGAGCTGGATGGCCAGGGCCAGATGAGTGGCGTGCACTACAGCCCGCGCCTGGATGACATCCCCCTGATGTCGCAACACGACACCGTGCGCTACCACCGCGCCCGCAAGCGCCTGGGCCTGCTGTTTGAAGACCCGGCCTACGAGTTGCGCTTTCGCCTGAATGCGGGCGAGATGATGATGTTTGACAACAACCGCGTGCTGCACGGTCGCACATCGTTTGACCCGTCGGAGGGCCACCGCCAGCTGCAGGGCTGCTATGTGGACCGCGACGGCCCGCGCAGCCTGTACCGTGTGCTGCAACGCACATTCGGTTAACCCCACCCGAGGACTGGAGAATATGGAAAAAGTTTCGTTTATCGAGATGAAAGACGGCACGCAGGCGGAGTACCTGTTTTTGCAAAAGCTGGAGCACGACTACATCCGTGCCCTGCCCGAGCGGCTGCTGTCGGCGCTGGAGCGGCTGGGCGGCTCGCTGCAGGGCTACCAGCTTTCGCGCCTGGAGCACTCGCTGCAAAGCGCCTCGCGCGCCGAGGACGACGGTGCCGACATCGAGATGGTGGTGGCCGCCTTGTTGCACGACCTGGGTGACGAGTTGGCCCCGGAGAACCATTCGCAGTTTGCCGCCAGCATTCTCAAACCCTATGTGCGCGCCGAAGTCACCTGGGTGATCGAGATGCACGGCCTGTTTCAGATGCAGTACTACGCCCACCACTATGGCAAGGATGGCACAGGGCATCTGGTGCACAGGGACCACCCCTGGTTTGCGTCGGCCCAGCGTTTTGTCGAGAAGTACGACCAGGCCGCGTTCGACCCGGCTTACCCGAGCCGCCCCTTGAGCCACTTTGCGCCCCTGCTGCGCGAGGTGTTCAGCCGGGCGCCGTTTGCACAGACCGAGGTTACTGCAGCGTAGGCTTTTCCGCCGCGGCCAAGCGCCACAGGGATGTAATCTCGGCGCTGCGGGCGGCGTGCAGGGGGTCGGTGCTGTCGGTCGCCTTGTCGTGCACCGGCTTCACATCCATATGCGCTTTGACCCGCAAGCCCGCTGATGCGATGGCCGCCAGCAGTTCGGCCCGGGTGCGCAAGCCCAGCTGTTCGGCCAGGTTGGACAGGATCAGCCAGCCCTCGCCCTTGGGCGCCAGGTGCGCGGCCAGGCCGTTCAAAAAGCCCAGCAGCATGGCACTGCCTTCGTCGTACACCGCACGCTCTATGGGCGAGCTGGCACGGGCAGGCAACCAGGGCGGGTTGCAGACGATGATGTCGGCCAGCCCTTCGGGGAAGAGATCGGCCTTTTGCAAATCGACCTGGGCACTGACTTCGAGCTGCGCCAGGTTGGCCGTGGCGCATTCCAGCGCGCGGGCATCGTTGTCGGTGGCCACCACATGGCCCACGCCACGGCGCACCAGCACGGCAGACAGCACGCCGGTGCCAGTGCCGATGTCAAAGGCCGTGAGCGCTGCCACGTTCCTGGCCAGCGGTGCGGTGGCAACCAGCCCCACGTATTCACCGCGCAAGGGCGAGAACACACCGTAGTGCGGGTGGATGCGGTTGTTGGGTGCCGCACCCAGGGCGGCCACTTCCACGCCATTCTTGCGCCACTCGAAGGCGCTGATCAGGCCCAGCAGCTCCCGCATGGAGGCGACGCTGGCGCCCTCGCCTTCTGCGGCCACACCCCAGGCCTGGGAGCAGGCCACACGCGCATCCGGGCTGCGGCGCAGGCTCAGACCATAGCTGCCATCAAACGACAGCAGCACCATGCCCAGCACGCGGGCGCGCTGCGCCTGCGCCTGCCGGTGCACATGGAAGCCCTTGGCGGCGGCCGCAGCGGCTTCCTCGGGGCTGTGGCGCACATCCTTGAAACCGGTCTGGCGTGGCCGGCGGCCGCGCTTGTCGGTGCTGGCACTCTGGTCGATGCGCCGGCCCAGGGCCTGCAGCATCTGGCGGGCGTTTTGAAAGTCGCCACGCCACAACAGCGCCGTACCTTCGCAGGCCAGCCGGTAGGCCGTGTCGGCGCTCATGGTGTCGTCGGCCAGCATGACCTTTTTGGGTGCAAGGGCACCGCGTTCGGAACGCCAGCGGGCGCTGCAGTCCGCGCCGCCCTCCTGCCAGTGAATCGTGGGGATGGAGGGGGCTTGGGTAATGGATGTCATGGAGAGCGGCCTTGCGGCCTATTGCCTCGCGTTGCGGGAGTTGGCAGGCAAAGCCTGCGGATGGCTGGTACGGAAAGGGTTGATATCGAGACCGCCGCGGCGCGTGTAGCGCGCATAGACGGTGAGCCGGGTGGGTTGGCAGCGCGTCCAGATGTCCATGAAGATGCGCTCCACGCATTGCTCATGGAACTCGTTGTGGTTTCTAAAGCTCACGATGTATTTGAGCAGGCCTTCCTGGTCGATGGCGCGGCCGGTGTAGCTGATCTGCACCGTGCCCCAGTCGGGCTGGCCGGTCACCAGGCAATTGCTTTTGAGCAGGTTGCTGACCAGCACCTCGTGTACCGGGGTTTCTTCCTCGCTGTCGACCGTCAGCAGCTCGGGCGCCGGCTGGTAGTGTGTGCAGTCCACATCCAGCCGGTCCAGGCTCAGGCCGTCGAGCTCGTAAATCGGCTCGCGGTCAAACACCTCGGGGCCAATCAGCCTGACGCCAATGGAGGCCTGCACCACGCCACCGCGCCACACCGCTTCGTTGATGTCGGCGCGCAGGCGGGCCAGTACCTCGGACGCATCGGCAAAGCGGGTGTTGTTGAAGCTGTTGAGGTAGAGCTTGAAGGACTTGCTCTCGACGATGTTGACCGACTCGCAGGGGATGGTGAAGTGCACCAGTGCCACCTGCGGTTTGCCGCGGGTGTTGAGCCAGCTCAGCTCATAGGCAGTCCAGATGTCGGCGCCGAAAAACGGGCTGGCCCCGGTGATGCCGATTTCGGCACGCTTGGCGGCGCGCGGAATCGGAAACAGCAGCGAAGCGTCGTACTGGTCCACATAGGCCGAGGCCTTGCCCAGCTGCGATTGTTCAGGTGTATTCATGGTTTGCTTGAATGGATGGGGCGCGCTGGCTCAGGCGCCGGTGGCGGTGCGCAACTGCGCCGCCTGCAGATGGGGAATCAGGGCCTGCAGCAACAGCTGCACACCCTGCGCCGGTAGGTCGTGGCCCATGCCGTCTATGCCGGTGAGTGTGGCGCCGGGAATGCGGCGGGCCGTGTCCTCGGCGTTGGCAAAGGGCACCAGCGGGTCGGCACGGCCATGCAGCACCAGCGTCGGGCAGCGGATGCGCGACAGCAGCGCAGCGCGCCCACTGTCCGTCACCACGGCCAGCATCTGCCGCTTGGTGCCCAGGGGGCGGTAGCTGCGGCGGTAAGCCAGCCGGAGCTGCGCACGCAGTTCTTCCACGGGTGTGGGAAAGGCCGGGCTGGCAACGGCCTGCAGAAAGTTTTGAAACTGCTGCACCACAGCGTCTTCGTCCTGCCCGGCCGGCCGGGTCATCATGACCTTGAGCACATGCGGCAGCGGGCCCGGCAAGCCCTTGGCACCGCTGCTGCTCATGATGCTGGTGAGGCTGAGCACGCGCTCCGGCGCGGCAACGGCCACGCGCTGCGCAATCATGCCGCCCATGCTCAGGCCCACCACATGCGCGCGTTGTATGCCAAGCGCATCCAGCACACCGATGGCGTCCGCGGCCATGTCGCTCAAGGGGTATGGCGGCTGCGGGTGCAAGCCCAGTTGCAGCTTGACCATGGTCCAGGTCACCTTGGGGTTGCCCAAGTGGTCCAGGGCCGTGCTCAGGCCAATGTCGCGGTTGTCGAAGCGCACCACCCGGTAGCCTGTGGCCAGCAGCGCCTGCACCCAGGCGTCCGGCCAGTCCACCAGTTGTCCGCCCAGGCCCATGATCAGCAATACCACCGGGCGCTGCCGGTGCGCCGGGTCGGCGACCGCGCTGGCCGAGTCTTCGACCTCGATCTGCAGTCCGTTGGCTTGGACTTTCATGCCTTGCGCCTGAACACGAGTTGGAGCGGCGCAGAGGCCTTGGCATCAAAGGCATAGCCCTCGCTGTCAAAGGCCTTGAGCTGGTCGATGTGGCTGAGCTTGTGGAGCGTGGCATAGCGGGCCATCAGGCCACGTGCGCGCTTGGCAAAGAAGCTGACGATCTTGTATTGCCCGGCCTTGTATTCCTGGAACACGCATTCCACCACCTGGGCCTTCAGGGCCCTGGTGTCCACCGCCTTGAAGTATTCGTTGGATGCCAGGTTCACCACCACCGGGCTGGTGTCCTTGCGCAATCGCGTGTTCAGGTATTCGGAAATCTGGCTGCTCCAGAAGGCATACAGGTTCTTGCCACCAGGGTTGGGCAACTGCGTGCCCATTTCCAGGCGATAGGGTTGCATCAGGTCCAGGGGGCGCAACACGCCGTACAGGCCGCTGAGGATGCACACATGCTCCTGCGCCCAGGCCAGGTCTTCAACGGCCAGGCTGCGCGCGTCCAGGCCGCCATACACATCACCATCAAAGGCCAGCGCAGCCTGGCGGGCGTTCTGTTCGGTGGCGCCGCTGGACCATGCCTGGTAGCGCGCCACATTCAGCGCGCTGAGCTTGTCGCTAAGGTCC
>CANBTQ010000225.1 GCA_947372425.1 Comamonadaceae bacterium
TGCCTTCCAGCACATAGGTGGAGAAGCAGCGGCTGGTGTAGAAGCCGCGCGCGTCATTCACCACGATGGGCGTCATGCCCAGCGCCTTGATGTAGTCGAGTGCGCGGGCCAGTGTCTCAGGAATAGTCTGCTTGCCGATGATCACCTCCACCAGCGGCATCTTGTCCACCGGCGAGAAGAAGTGCAGGCCAATGAAGCGGGCCGGGCGCACGCTGGCCTGGGCCAGGCCGGTGATGGGCAGGGTGGAGGTGTTGGAGGCAAAGATGGCGTTGCTGGCAATGACGGCCTCGGCCTTGCGTGTCACGTCGGCCTTGATGCTGCGGTCTTCAAACACGGCTTCGATCACCAACTCCGCGCCGTCCAGCAAGGCGTAGTCGGTGGTGGTCACCATGCGCGCCAGCAAGGCGTCGGCCTGGTCGTGTGTGGTCTGGCCGCGTGCCACCTGCTTGGCCAGCAGCTTTTGGGCGTAATCACGTCCGCGCTCGGCCGCTTCCTGTGTGCTGTCCAGCAGCACGACCTGGATACCGGCTTTGGCCGTCACATAGGCAATGCCAGCACCCATCATGCCGGCACCCAGAATGCCGACCTTGCTGTACTTTTGCGTGGGCACATCCTGGGGCCGTGCGGCCAGCTTGTTGGCTTCACCCAGGCTGAAGAACAGGGTGCGGATCATGTTCTTGGCTTCTGCGCTCAGCACGCAGTTCACAAAGTAGCGGGCCTCGGTTTTCAGACCGGTGTCGATGTCGGTGATCAGGCCTTCATACAGGCAGGACAGGATGTTGGCCGGGGCCGGGTAGTTGCCATAGGTCCTGGCGCGCAGCATGGCATTGGCCGCCATGAAGAGTTGCTGGATGGCCGGACTGTTGATGCCGCCGCCGGGAATCTTGTAGCCCTTGCTGTCCCAGGGCTGTTGCACCACGCCGGTCTGGGCCCGCAGCCAGTCGCGGGCCGCCTGCACTTCGCTGCCGGCAGGCACCACGGCGCTCAGCACACCGAGCTTGAGTGCGTCCGCCGCCTTGAGCTTCTTGCCTTCGAGCAACAGCGGCAGGGCGTTCTGAATGCCGATCAGGCGTGGCAGGCGCTGCGTGCCGCCGCCGCCCGGCAGCAGGCCCAGGGTGACTTCGGGCAGGCCGAAGCGGGCGCGGCGGTTGTCGGTGCCGACGCGGTAATGCCCGGCCAGCGCAATCTCCAGACCGCCACCCAGGGCCGAGCCGGGCAGGGCCATGGCCACCGGCTTGCCGCTGTTTTCCAGCAGGCGCAGGTGCTGGTGCAGCTCCAGCATGGCGGCAAACAGGGGCTCTGCCTTGTCGGAGGCCAGCAGCCATTCCAGGTCGCCCCCGGCAATGAAGTCGGACTTGGCCGAGGTCATCAAAATGCCCTTGACCGCCGGGTCTGCGGTGACCTGTTGGATCCTGGCGTACAGGGCGGCCAGGCTGTCGCCGTTCATCACGTTCTGGCTGCGTCCGGGCATGTCCCAGGTCAGGGTGGCAATGCCTTGTTCGTCGAGGTGGTAGCTGATCATGGTGTGCGGATCCTCAGACGCGTTCGATGATGGTGGCAATGCCCATGCCGGCTCCCACGCACAGCGTGGCCATGCCGGTGGACAGATCGCGGCGCTCCAGCTCGTCGAGCAGGATGCCGAGAATCATGGCGCCGGTGGCGCCCAGCGGGTGGCCCATGGCAATGGCGCCGCCGTTGACGTTCAACTTGTTGTGAGGCACCTGCATCACGTCCATAAAGCGCATCACCACGGCGGCAAAGGCTTCGTTGAGTTCAAACAGGTCAATGTCACTGGCCTGCATGCCGGCGCGCTGCAGGGCGCGCTCGGCGGCGTAGCTCGGGCCGGTGAGCATGATGGCGGGCTCGCTGCCTATGCTGGCAAAGGCGCGGATGCGCGCGCGCGGCCGCATGCCGGTGCGCGCTGCCATGGCCTGGCTGCCAATCAACACGGCGGCGGCACCGTCCACGATGCCCGAGCTGTTGCCCGCATGGTGCACATGGTGCACGCGCTCCACTTCCGGGTAGCGCTGGCGGATCACGGCGTCAAAACCAAACTGTTCGCCCATACCGGCAAACGAGGGCTTGAGTGCGCCCAGGGAAGCCAGCGTGGTCTGCGGGCGAATGGTTTCGTCGTGGTCCAGGATGCTCAGGCCATTGAGGTCGGTCACCGGCACGATGGATGGCTTGAAGTAGCCCTGGGCCACCGCATGGGCAGCACGCCGGTGGCTCTCCACCGCGTAGGCATCCACATCCTCGCGACTGTAGCCGGACTGGGTGGCAATGGTGTCGGCCGACACGCCCTGCGGCGTGAAGTAATTGGCAATGGCCGCACGCGGGTCCACCGGCCAGGCGCCACCGTCCGAACCCATGGGCACGCGCGACATGGCTTCCACACCGCCGCCCACGGTCAGGTCGCACTGGCCGGACATGACCAGAGCAGCCGCCATGTTCACCGCCTCCAGGCCCGAGGCGCAAAAGCGGTTCACCTGCACGCCCGAGACGCTTTGGTCGTAACCGGCGGCCAGCACCGCCGTGCGGGCGATGCAGGCGCCTTGTTCACCGATGGGCGTCACGCAACCCAGGATCACATCGTCCACCAGGGAGGTGTCGAGCTGCTTGCGTGCGCGCAGGGCACGCAAGGTGGTGGCAGACAGCTCCAGGGGCGTAACGCCATGCAGCGCTCCGTCCTTTTTGCCCTTGCCGCGCGCGGTGCGCACGGCGTCAAAGATAAAGGCTTGCATGGGATGTTCCTGGGTGGTCAGAGTGAGCGCGCGATCAGCTCTTTCATGATCTCGTTGGTGCCGCCGTAGATGCGCTGTACGCGGGCATCGGCCCAGGCGCGGGCAATTGGGTATTCGTGCATATAGCCGTAGCCGCCATGCAGTTGCACACAGCGGTCCATCACCTTGAACTGGGTTTCGCTGGCCCAGTACTTGGCCATGGAGGCGTTGGTGGCGTCGAGCGTGCCGGCAATTTGTTGCGCCAGGCACTGGTCGACAAAGGCCTGGCCCACGGCAATCTCGGTCTTGACCTCGGCCAGGGTGTGGGCCACGGTCTGCAGGCTGATGATGGGTTTGCCAAAGGCCTTGCGTTCACGCGTGTACTGCACCGTCCACTCCAGTGCGGCCTGGCTGGCGGCCATGGCGGTGACGGCAATCTGCAGGCGCTCCCAGGGCAGCTCCTGCATCAGGTAGGCAAAGCCGCGCCCCTCTTCGCCCAGCAGGTTGGCTGCCGGCACGCGCACATTGTCAAAAAACAGTTCACAGGTGTCCTGCGCGCCCATGCCCATCTTGTGCAGGCGTTTGCCCTTGGTGAAGCCGGCCATGGTCGTGTCCACCACCAGCAGGCTGATGCCCTTGGAGCCGGCGTTGGGATCGGTCTTGGCCACCACAATCACCAGATCGCAATGCCAGCCGTTGGTGATAAAGGTTTTGGAGCCGTTCAGGATGTAGGCATCACCATCCTTCAATGCCGTGGTCTTCACACCCTGCAGATCGGAGCCGGCAGCGGGCTCGGTCATGGCAATGGCTGCAATCATCTCGCCAGAGGCCATTGCGGGCAGGTACCTGGTCTTCAGGTAGTCACTGCCGTGGTGCAGGATGTAGGGGGCGACTATTTCGGAATGCAGGCCAAAGCCCAATCCGCTGGCGCCAATGCGGGCCGTTTCTTCCGTCAGGATGGTGCTGTACAGGATGTCCACTCCCGAGCCACCGTATTCCTCCGGCATGGTCGGGCACAGGTAGCCTGCGGCACCGGCCTGCAGCCATACCTTGCGGTCCACATAACCCTGCTCTTCCCAGGCCGGGTGAAAGGGCGCCACTTCGGCGTCCATGAAGCGGCGCACGCTGTCGCGAAACAGGACGTGGTCTTCAGAAAATAGTTGGCGTTCCGTCATGCAGTTCTTTCGAAAGGGATGCGGACATTCTGGCCCTTTACGCTAGGGCGCGCAGCCTATCGGAGGGCAGGTTTTCCCTTAGGGCTGTGGCTTGCTGCTGACCCGCAGGGGGCGCGTGGCGCAGCGCTGCGCCACGTGTGTGGGTTAGTTGGCCGGAGGAATCGGGCCCAGGGCCCGCAGGTTGCGTTCAATCTTCACGACGATGGAAATAAAGACCAGCATCAGGAAGGCACCAAAGGCCCCGGCGGCAAAGTAGAACTGTGTCAGGGCCGTTGCCTTGCGTGCTGCCTCGTCGATCTCGGCCTGTGCCTTTTCCTGCGCCTTCTTGTCTACCTTTTCGGCAAACAGGTGCATATAGGTTCCCAGCACGTCATTGACGATACCGATGGGTGACTCCTTGAACGGGCGTGCTACCGGCTGGTCTGCGCCTTCGATCACTTCCTCGGTTCCGGCTGCGGCTGCCGGCGCGGAGGCCGTGGCTGCCGGCTTGGCAGCGGGCGGTGCCAACTCCACCAGCTTGATCACTTTGGGGTCGGCCAGGGCCTTTTCCATGGTGACGGCCAGCCCCTGGGCAAATTCGGCTGCCACTGCCGCGTCGCTGTACTGTGCAGACTTGGCGCGCGCCACATCCAGCACGCTGGGCTTGTCTATGGTTTCAACGCCTTTGCCATATTTGGTGACGAAGTTGAAGATGGCGACTGCCGTGCGTTCATGGAAGGCCTGATTCGGGTCGACTTTCTTGGTGCTGCTCGCAGCGTCCAGAGCCGGTGTCTCCTTTGCCGGCGTGGCATCCGCCTTGTTGGCGACCACCTTGCTGGTGACGTCTTCCGGCTTGATCGGCACATTGGCAGACTCACCCGTGTCGCCATGCGAACTCCAGTTGCTGGCCGCCAGGCCGGCCACCACGATGGCGCCCAGCAGCAGCAGCGATGCTGCAGCAATGATGATGAACCGGAGGACTTCCAGATAGGCTTCTTCAACGCGTTTCAATACGGACATGGTTTTCCCTGTGGTTTGTTGGTGGCGATCATAGTGGCACGCCAATGTGGCAGGTGCTTGTCCATCAAGCGGGTGAAGCGTTTGTTGTGGTGGCGCTCCAGCAAATGCACCAGTTCATGGACCCCGGCGCGCTCCAGGCAGACCTCCGGCTTCTTGGCCCGCACCACTTCGCGCTGCGCTGTCGACGCGCCGGGCCGCACAAACAGATCCAGCCTAGCTTGTCGATTACTGCCAGCCGGCCAGCCGCAGTCTGTTCAACATTCGCCGCTTCGTGGTGTAATGTGTCGATAAAATAAGAAAATTTAGACACGTTCTTTGCACATGTCGATGGCGTCGACATGTGTTGGTTTCATGTTCCAAAAAGCAGAAAGCATCGACATGACTGATTCCACACCCCGTTGGCACGCTGACAAGCCCTGGAACCAACTGCCGCCGCTGCCGCCTGCTGCAGACC
>CANBTQ010000226.1 GCA_947372425.1 Comamonadaceae bacterium
AGCGCGTTGGCGCCAATGGCCACACCGCAGGGGTTGGCATGCTTGACGATGACGCAGGCCGGTGTATCGAAACTCTTGACGCATTCCCAGGCGGCATCGGCGTCGGCGATGTTGTTGTAGCTGAGTTCCTTGCCCTGCAACTGCTTGGCCGTCACCAGGGAGCCGGGGGCGGGGTACAGGTCGCGATAGAGCGCCGCCTGTTGGTGCGAGTTCTCGCCGTAGCGCAGGTCTTGCAGCTTGATGAAGCGGCCGTTGCTCTGGCCGGGAAACTGGCTCAAGGTCGGTGCCTGGTCGTCAGCAACGCCTTCTCCGAATTGCACGGCAGACAGGTAGTCGCTGATGGCACCGTCGTACTGGCTGATGCGGTTGAAGGCGGCCACGCTCAGGGCGAACTTGGTTTTTTGCGTGACACCGCCGGCTTTCAGTTCGGCAATGACGGTGGCGTATTGCGAGGCGTCGGTGAGAACGGCCACGTCTTTCCAGTTCTTGGCTGCGCTGCGCACCATGGCCGGGCCGCCGATGTCGATGTTCTCGATGGCGTCTTCCAGCGTGCAGCCGGGCTTGGCCACGGTCGATTCAAAGGGGTACAGATTCACCACCAGCACGTCGATAGTGTCGATGTGGTGCTCGGCCAAAGCGGCCATGTGGGCGGGCAGGTCGCGACGCGCCAGCAGGCCGCCGTGCACGCGCGGGTGCAGGGTCTTGACGCGGCCGTCCAGCATCTCGGGGAAGCCGGTCATGGTGGCCACTTCGGTGACGGGCAGGCCGTTGTCGGCCAGCAGTTTGGCGGTGCCGCCGGTGGAGAGCAGCTTGATGCCTTGCGCATGCAGGGCCTGCGCGAGTTCGAGGATGCCGGTTTTGTCGGAGACGGAAAGCAGTGCGTTCATGGAGTCTTACTTCAGTAGTTTGTGTTCAAGGAGTTTTTTGCGCAGGGTGTTGCGGTTCAGGCCCAGCCATTCGGCGGCCTTGCTCTGGTTGTGGTCGGCATGGGCCATCACCACCTCCAGCAGGGGCTTTTCAACAATGCGCACCATCATTTCGTGCAGGCTGTCGGGTTCGGTACCGCGCAGATCACGGAAATAGACTTCCAGACTGCTGCGCACAGTCTCTTCAATATGCTTTTTGCTCATGCGGTCTCTTTGCTTGTTGTTGTTTGTTCTGTGTCATCCATCAGCTGTGCGCCGGCTGCGGGAATGCGGTCCATGCGCGCGTTCAGTTCATCCATAAAGTTTTCCACCGCCGCCACTTGCGCGACGCTGTCCTCCAGCGCGTTCATCTGCAGGCGAAAGGCTTCACCGCCCGGCAGCCCGCGCACGTACCAACCAATGTGCTTGCGCGCCGAGCGCACACCAATGAATTCGTCATACAGGCGGTAATGGTCCTGCAGATGTTCCACCAGCAAGCGCTTGACTTCGCTGACAAGGGGTGGCGCCAGATGCTCACCCGTTGCCAGAAAGTGGGCGATCTCGCGAAAGATCCAGGGCCGGCCCTGTGCGGCGCGGCCAATCATCAGCGCATCGGCACCCGTGCGCCGCAGCACCTCACGCGCCTGCTCGGGGGTGGTGATGTCACCATTGGCCACCACCGGTATGCGCAGCGCCGCCTTCACGGCGGCAATGGTGTCGTATTCGGCGGCACCCTTGTAACCCTGCTCGCGCGTGCGGCCATGCACGGCCACCATCTGCACGCCCGCCGCCTCGGCAGCGCGGGCAATCACCACGGCATTCTTGTGGCTCTGGCACCAGCCGGTGCGCATCTTCAGCGTGACCGGTACATTGCGCGGGGCGCAGGCCTGTACCACGGCCTCGATGATCTCCAGCGCCAGCGCTTCGTCCTGCATCAGGGCCGAGCCGGCCCATTTGTTGCAGACCTTCTTGGCCGGGCAGCCCATGTTGATGTCGATGATTTGCGCGCCCCGGTCCACGTTGTAGAGCGCGGCCTCGGCCATCATGGCCGCTTCGGTTCCGGCAATCTGCACGGCAATCGGGCCGGGCTCACCTTCGTGGTTGGCGCGGCGCGAGGTCTTGAGGGTGTTCCACAGGTCCTTGCGCGAGGTCACCATTTCGCTCACCGCATAGCCGGCGCCCAGGCGCTTGCACAACTGGCGGAAAGGCCGGTCCGTCACGCCTGCCATGGGCGCGACCATGAGCGTATTTGCCAAAGCAAACGGGCCTATGTGCATAGTGTGTGAAAAACCGAATGGGAAGTTGGAGCGATGGCGAGTGCCTGTGCTGATTCTACCTGCCCAAATTTTCAGCAATTGAAATTTTTTGCGTGCGCGCGTGCACCCCGTGCAAGGCACGCTGCGCTGCTGTTTCTATACTCGCAGGCACATGGACCACTGGATCGCCACCCTGATTGCACTGCTGGCGCTGCCGCAATACAGCCTGGGAACCGTGTTTGTGGTGTCCTTTGTGTCGGCTACGCTGCTGCCGCTGGGCTCGGAGCCGGTGGTGTTCGGCCTGATCAAGCTCAATCCCGACCTGCTGTGGCAGGTCATTGGCACGGCCACCCTGGGCAACACCCTGGGTGGTGCGCTGGACTGGTGGATGGGCTTTGAGGCGCACAAGGTGGCAGACAAATACCGCCACTCGCGCATGCACGGGCATGCCCTGGCCTGGCTGGAGAAGCTGGGCCCCAAGGCCTGCCTGCTGGGCTGGCTGCCGCTGGTGGGCGATCCGCTGTGCGCGGTGGCAGGGTGGTTGCGCCTGCCCTTCTGGCCGTGCCTGCTGTACATGGCGATCGGCAAATTTTTGCGTTACCTGGTTTTGACATCGACTCTGTTGGGGATTTTTTCGTAATGGCACTTTTTGTTCTGGCGCTGGCCCTAGGCGGCCTGTGGTTTCTCAATCTGCGCGAGCAGCACCAGCGCATCCGTTTGCTGGCGGGTGTGTTGGGCCAGTTTCAGGTGGAGAAGTTGATGGAGACGGTGGCCGATGGCTACCTGCGCGCGCTCGGTGAAAACGATGCCGACCGGCGCAGCCAGGTCTGGAACATGCTGGGTCAGGCCGAGACCACGCTGTGCGCACAGGTGCAGTCTTTTGTCGAGGCGTTTGACAAGGTGGATGCGGCCGCCGCGCGCTTTAGCACCCTGCCCATAGGCCTGCCCTTTGCCGCGCAGCTGTTTGCCAGCTCCTGCGCCGACCTGCGTGCCCTGCTGCACATCCATGCCCAGGGCATTGCTGATGTGGTGACCAATGCGGCTGGGCTTTCGCAGCGCGACAAGGCCTACATGCTGACCGCCGAACTGCTGCTGTTGCAGCACAGCTGCCAGTGGTATTGCCGCTCCAAGGCCGTGGCCAGTGCGCGCATGATGGCGCGCCACCAGACGCCGCATGCGCAGTTGCTGGCCTCGGTGTCTGCGCCCACGCGCAAGGCCTATCGCCAACTGCTGGGCTGAACCGCGAGGGCCATGCCCCTTTAGCGCAGCAGCACCAGCGCCGTTCCCAGCACGGTGAGCGCCGCGCCCAGCCAGGCACCCGGCGCCGGCGCACGGCCCAGGCGCAGCCAGAGCAGCGGCAGCACCAGCACCGGCGAGACGCTGGAGAGAATGGCCACCATGCCCACGTCGCCATGTTTGAGCGCCAGCAGGATCAGCGTCATGCCCACACCCATGCCAAGAAAGCCGATCCAGCCCACCTGCAACAGAATGCGCAGGCCGGCCTTGTGCTGCGCGCGTGCTGCGGCAAAGCCGGACCAGAGCAACACAAACTGCGCCACACAGGTGGCACTGACGCGCACCGCCGTGGCGGCAATCGGGTCCACCCCGTTGACCATCACCGGTTTGGCAATCAACGAGCTCACCGCCTGGCAGAGTGCGGCCAGCAGGCCCAGGGCCACACCCAGACCCCATTGGCCGCGGTCCGACTCCCAGGCATGGGCATCGTCCTTGTGACGCCCCAGCAGCGTGGCCGTCATGACACCGCCCATCACCAGCGACCCGCCCACCATGGCCTGCGCGCCCATTTGCTCACCCAGGACAAAGTAGCCCAGGATTGCGCTGAAGAAGGCATGGGTGGCAAACAGTACGCTGGTGCGGCGCGGTCCGAGCCGGTTCATGGCGCCGAACAAGGCCGTGTCGCCGACAAAAATACCGATGAAACCGCTCAGGCCCAGCACCGCGCAATCCGCCAGACTCAGGCTGCGCCAGCTGCCGCTCAGCAGCACCACTGGCAGCAGCATCAGCAGCACCAGAGACATGCGCCAGCGCGTGAAGGCAAAGGTGCCCAGATGGCCGGCCGGTGTGGCCGACATCACACTGGTAAACGCCCAGCAGACCGCCGCCCCCAGGGCGAGCAGGTCATACGGGGAGAATGCCAAGGGCCGTGGGCCTTAGGAGCTGAACAGGAAGTTCATCACGTCGCCATCCTTGACGACGTAGTCCTTGCCTTCGGCGCGCATCTTGCCCGCGTCCTTGGCACCCTGCTCGCCCTTGAACTGGATGAAGTCGTCAAAGGCAATGGTCTGGGCGCGGATATAACCCTTCTCAAAGTCGGTGTGGATCACGCCAGCGGCCTGCGGGCCGGTGTCGCCCACATGGATGGTCCAGGCGCGCACTTCCTTCACACCGGCGGTGAAATAGGTTTGCAGACCGAGCAAGCTGTAGGCCGAGCGGATCAGGCGGTTCAGGCCGGGCTCGTGCAGGCCCAGCTCTTCCAGGAACATGTCGCGGTCGGCGTCGTCCATCTCGGACATCTCGGCTTCGAGCTTGGCGCAGATGGCCACCACCGGTGCGTTCTGCGCCGTGGCAAACGCGGTCAGGCGGTCCAGCATGGGGTTGTTCTCAAAGCCGTCTTCCGCCACATTGGCCACAAACATGGCCGGCTTGGCGGTGATCAGGAAGAATTGCTTCAAGAGCGGCAACTCATCCTTGCTGAAATCAATCGTGCGCACCGGCTTGGCCTGGTCCAGCGCCAACTGGCACTTCTCCAGAATGGCCACCAGCTTGGCCGATTCCTTGTCGCCGGAACGCGCCAGCTTGGTGACGCGGTGCAGGGCCTTTTCCACCGCGCCCAGGTCGGCCAGGCAGAGTTCGGTCTGGATCACCTCGATGTCGGCAATCGGGTCCACCTTGCCGGCCACGTGGATCACGTTGTCGTCTTCAAAGCAGCGCACCACATTGATGGTGGCGTCGGTTTCGCGGATGTGCGAGAGGAACTTGTTGCCCAGGCCTTCACCCGTGCTGGCACCGGCCACCAGGCCGGCAATGTCCACAAACTCGACGATGGCCGGCACGATGCGCTCGGGCGTGATGATGGTGGCCAGTTGCGCCAGACGCGGGTCCGGCACCTCGACCACACCCACATTGGGCTCGATGGTGCAGAAGGGGTAGTTCT
>CANBTQ010000227.1 GCA_947372425.1 Comamonadaceae bacterium
GGCCATGGGCTTGTCGGTCGACTGGAGCCGCGAGGTCGCCACCTGCGACCCCGAATATTACGGCAAGCAGCAGGCCTGGTTCCTGCGGCTGTGGAAGCGCGGCCTGGTCTATCGCAAGGAGGGCCTGGTCAACTGGGACCCGGTGGACATGACCGTGCTGGCCAATGAGCAGGTGATAGACGGCAAGGGCTGGCGCACCGGCGCTACGGTGGAAAAGCGCGAGATTCCCGGCTACTACCTGAAGATCACCGACTACGCGCAAGAGCTGCTCGACCATGTGCAGATGGGCAACGACAAGGCCACGCTCAAGGGCTGGCCCGACCGCGTGCGCCTGATGCAGGAAAACTGGATCGGCAAGAGCGAGGGTGTGCGCTTTGCCTTTACCCACACCATCCCCGGCGCCGATGGCAAACCCATTGGCGATGGCCGCATGTATGTGTTCACCACCCGTGCCGACACCATCATGGGCGTGACCTTTTGTGCCGTGGCGCCGGAACATCCGATTGCCCAACACGCCGCCTTGCGCAACCCCAAGCTGGCCGCCTTCATCGAAGAGTGCAAGGCCGGTGGCACCACCGAGGCCGAGCTCGCCGTCAAGGAAAAGCTGGGCATGAACACCGGACTGCAGGTGCTGCACCCGCTGTCACACCGCCTGGTGGATGTCTGGGTCGGCAACTATGTGCTGATGGGTTATGGCGACGGTGCCGTCATGGGCGTGCCCGCGCACGACGAACGCGACTTTGCGTTTGCCAAGAAATACGGCATTGCTATCCACGATGTGGTGCACATCGACGGCCTGACCTACAACCACGACCACTGGCAGGACTGGTACGGCGACAAGCAGCGTGGCGTCACCGTCAACTCCGATGTCTACAGCGGCCTGTCCTGCAAGGAAGCGGTCGATGCGGTGGCCGCCGCCCTGCATGCACACGGCCTGGGCGAGAAGAAGACCACCTGGCGCCTGCGCGACTGGGGTGTGAGCCGCCAGCGTTACTGGGGCACACCGATTCCCATCATCCATTGCGAAGAGCATGGCGCCGTGCCGGTGCCGGAAAAAGACCTGCCGGTGGTGCTGCCGCAGGACTGCGTGCCCGATGGTTCCGGCAACCCCCTGCACAAGCACGAAGGCTTTCACGCCGGCGTGGTCTGCCTGGTCTGCGGCAGAGCAGCGCGCCGCGAGACCGACACCATGGACACCTTTGTGGACAGCTCCTGGTACTACATGCGCTATTGCGACCCGCAGAGCAGCGACGCCATGGTGGGCGAGGGCACGGCCTATTGGATGCGCGACCAGGCCCAGGCCGTGGGTGGCAGCGGCATGGACCAGTACATAGGCGGCATCGAGCACGCCATCCTGCACCTGCTGTATGCGCGCTTCTGGACCAAGGTGATGCGCGACATGGGCCTCGTCAAGGTGGACGAACCCTTTACCAAGCTGTTGACGCAAGGCATGGTGCTCAACCACATCTACTCGCGCAAGGGCGACAAGGGTGGCAAGGAATACTTCTGGCCGGCCGATGTGGAGCACGTGCTGGACGAGACCGGCAAGGTCACCGGCGCGCGCCTGATCAAGGCGGTGGGCGATCTGCCGGTGGGCACGGCGATTGACTACGAGGGCGTGGGCACCATGTCCAAGTCCAAGAACAACGGTGTGGATCCGCAGGACCTGATCGAGAAATACGGCGCCGACACCGCACGCCTGTACACCATGTTTACCGCGCCGCCCGAGGCCACGCTGGAGTGGAACGATGCAGCCGTGGAAGGCAGCTACCGGTTTCTGCGGCGGGTCTGGAACTTCGGCCACAAGCTCTCCACCATGGACTTCTCCGGCACCCCGTCCAGCGTGGCCGGAGCCGACAGCCTGCAGGCCGTGGTCTACGGCAAAGAGGCCAAGGCCTTGCGCCTGGAAATGCACACCGTGCTCAAGCAGGTGGATTACGACTACCAGCGCATGCAGTACAACACGGTTGTCTCGGGTGCCATGAAGATGATCAACGCCCTGGATGACTTCAAGGCGCTGGACAGTGCCGGTGCCCATGTAGCGCTGATCGAAGGCTTTGGCATTCTGCTGCGCTGCCTGTACCCCGCCACGCCGCACCTGGCCCACACCCTGTGGGCCGAGCTGGGCTATGCCGGGCAACTCGGCGATCTGCTGGACGCGCCCTGGCCGCAGGTGGACCCCACGGCCCTGGTGCAGGACGAAATCGAACTGGTGCTGCAGATCAACGGCAAGCTGCGCGGCTCCATCGTAGTGCCGGCCGGTGCCGACAAAGCCGCGATCGAGGCGGCGGCCCTTGCCAGTCCCATCTGCATCAGCCATGCGGCGGGCGCCAAGCCCAAAAAGGTGGTGGTGGTGCCGGGCCGGCTGGTCAACGTGGTGGTCTAGGCATGGCGCTGCCGCGGCGTCTGGTCGTCATCCTGCTGGCCGGTGCCGCTTTGGCGGGCTGCGGTTTCAAGCTGCGCACCAGCCAGCCGCTGCCTTTTGCCACCATTGCCGTCACGCCTGAAAAGGCCGGTGGCGTGGCTGGAGACCTGGCGCGCTACCTGGGTGACGTGGTGCGCCCCGTCGCGCCCGGCGCGGGTGGCGAGCCGCCGGAAGTGATTCTGGACATCCTGCAGGAGACGCGCGAAAAGCTGATCGTGGGCGTGAACGCCTCCGGGCAGGTGCGCGAGTACGAGTTGCGCATGCGCGTCAACTTCAAGCTGCGGTCTGCCAAAGGGGCCGAACTGATTGCCCCGTCCTTTATCGAGCAGCACCGCAGCATCAGTTTCAGTGAATCGGCGGTGCTGGCCAAAGAGGCTGAAGAGGCGCTGCTCTACCGCGACATGCAGGGCGACATCGTGCAGCAGTTGCTGCGCCGTCTGGCGGCCGTCAAGCCAGCCAATGTGGCTCCGGCTTTGCTACCCGCACCGGCTGCGGCAGCAGAGTAGATTCAGGCCATGCAAATCTCCGCCGGCCAATTGGCCAACCAGTTACAGCGCGGGCTCAAAAGCCTGTACACCGTGCACGGTGACGAGCCCCTGTTGCAACAGGAGGCACTGGACGCCATCCGGGCCACGGCCCGCAGCCAGGGCTACAGCGAGCGCAGTTCGCACACCGTGTCGGGCGCGCATTTTGACTGGAGCGCGGTGCTGGCCGCAGGCGGCTCCATGAGCCTGTTTGCCGACAAGCAGATCATTGAAATCCGCATCCCCAGCGGCAAGCCGGGCAAGGACGGCAGCGTGGCCTTGCAGCAGCTGGCCGAAGCGGCGCGGGACAACGATGCGGTGCTGACGGTGGTGCTGTTACCGCGCATGGACAAGACCAGCAAGTCGGCCGCCTGGTTCAGCGCGCTGGAGAGCTTTGGCATCACGCTGGAGGTGCAACCGGTGGAGCGCGGCGCGCTGCCGCAATGGATCGCCCAGCGCCTGGCGTCTGTGGGTCTGAAGGTGGAGCCGGGCGAGGCCGGACAGCGCAGCCTGCAGTTTTTTGCCGACCGGGTAGAGGGCAACCTGCTGGCCGCGCACCAGGAGATCCAGAAGCTGGCCCTGCTGTTCCCGGCCGACCAGCACCCTGGCGGGCTCAGCTTCGAGCAGATTGAAAGCGCCGTGCTCAACGTGGCGCGCTATGACGTGTTCAAGCTGTCGGAGTCGGTGCTGGCCGGCCAGCCGACGCGCGTGCAGCGCATGCTCGACGGCCTGCAGGCCGAGGGCGAGGCCGAGGTGCTGGTGCACTACACGCTGGCCGAAGACATACGCGCCCTCAAGCGCGTGAAAGACGCTATGGGCCAGGGCCGCCCGCTGCCCATGGCGCTGCGCGAGAACCGCATCTGGGGCAATAAGGAGCGGCTGTTTGAGCGCGTGTTGCCACGCCTCTCGTCGGCCGCGCTGGCCGAACTGCTGCAGTCCGCGCACAAGGTGGACGGCATCGTCAAAGGGCTGAAGCAGCCCGACTGGCCAGTCAGCGGCTGGCAGGCCCTGCACAAGCTGGCGCTGCAACTCTGCAGCCTGTGTGCCGCACAACCGGCAACGCCGGCAGCGCGCCATGCGCGCAGCGCCTGAGCGCTCTGGCAGAGGCTGCCTGCGGTGCGTCAGGTGGCGTAGTAACGCGCCCGCATCCGCTCGCAAAAATGGGTCAAATGCGGGTACTTTTGCGCATGCAGCTTGAGCGGCGAATCCAGCGGCACCCATAGCAGATTGGCCAGGAAACCGTAGGCCACCGCATCCAGTGAACAAGGCTGCTCACCCATCAGATAGGGCTTGTCACCCAGAAAGTCCGCCAGGGCCGTGAGGTCGCGGCAGCCCAGGGCGTGAATCTCTTCCCGGCTGTGGCGCCCCATGCCCTGGCTGTGCAAGGCCTTGGCCATGCCGTGGCGGGCCAGCGGCGGCACGACCCAGCACAGCGGCACGGGCAGCCCGGCAAAAAAGGCCGATCGCGTCAGCGCCCAGCCTTGTGGCTCTATCCACCGCGTATGAATCACGGCCCAGTACAAATGCTCTTCCAGCAGCCGCTGCCAGGCCAGCGCCACCGCGCGTTGTTCGGCGCCCATCCAGCCGTCGACCGGATCGCCATAGGTGGTCTTGAGGTAGTCAATGATCAGGCTGCTGTCGGACACGGTGCGCGCGCCGTCTCTGATATAGGGCATCTTGCCCTTGGGTGCGCCTTGCAACTGCTGCAGCGTGAAGCGCGGAATCTCAAACGGCAGCCCGGCCATGCGCAAATAGGTTTCCAGCTTCATGCAAAACGGGCTGGCATTGGGCAGGCCAAAGGCGGGGGCAAACTGGTAGAGCTGGATCATGGGGCGTCCTTGGGGCGTGGGAATGCCATGGTAGCCATGTGCGGGACTTCAGCGGGAGAAATCGGTGCTGTCGTCGATCAGCGCTTCGTCCGCAGTCATGCGGCTGTAGTCCATGAAGGCCTGCTCCGGGCAGCCCCGCACCGGCGTCCCGGCTTCTGCGAAAATCCCGCTATGAACGCGCTCAACATCTCCGAATACTCCCACGCCCTGGGCCTGCAGGCCAAGAATGCCTCGGCCCGGATGGCGGCCGCCTCCACGGCCGTCAAGAACCAGGCCCTGCGCCGCCTGGCGGCCCTGCTGCGTGAAAACACCCAGGCCTTGCAGGTGGACAACGCCAAGGATCTGGAGCGTGCCGTGGCCGCCGGCCTGGCCGCGCCCATGGTGGACCGGCTCAAGCTCACACCCAAGGTGCTGGAAACCTGCGCCGAAGGCTGCGAGCAGCTGGCTGCAATGGCCGATGTGATCGGCGAGATCATTGGCATGAAGCAGCAGCCCAGCGGCATCCGCGTCGGCCAGATGCGTGT
>CANBTQ010000228.1 GCA_947372425.1 Comamonadaceae bacterium
GGGCGAAGGCGTGAGCGTAGGCGCCAATTGCGTGCTTGCCAATGCCGTCATCGAGGCCGGTGCGGTGATCCACCCCTTTCCCCATATCGACGGCGAGAAGCTGGGCGTGACGGTGGGCCCGGGCGCACTGATAGGCCCCTTTGCCCGGCTGCGCCCCGGCGCGCGGCTGGCCGCCGAGGTGCACATCGGCAACTTTGTGGACGTAAAAAACTCCACCATGGCCAAAGGCTCCAAGGCCAACCACCTGGCCTACCTGGGGGACGCCACGGTGGGCGAGCGCGTCAACTATGGCGCCGGCAGCATCACCGCCAACTACGACGGCGCCAACAAGCACCGCACGGTGATTGAAGCCGATGTGCATGTGGGCAGCAACTGCGTGCTGATCGCCCCGGTCACCCTGGGTGCCGGTGGCACGGTGGGCGGCGGCTCCACCATCACCAAGGACACCCCGGCCGGCGCCCTGAGCGTGGCGCGCGGCAAGCAGGTGACGATTGCCAACTGGGCGCGCCCGCAAAAGGCCGCCAAGTCCTGAAGGAGCAGCCCCATGGCAGACCCGCAACAGCAACGCATAGACACGCTGGAGGCCGAGTTGGCCGCCCTGCGCGCCGAGATGCAGGACTTCAGCTACACCGTGTCGCACGATCTGCGTGCCAGCCTGCGCCACATCCTGAGCTATGCGCAACTGGTGCAGGAAGATGCAGGCCCTTTGCTGCCCGATGAAACCCGGGGCTTTCTGGACACCATCTCGGACTCGGCGCGCCACATGGGGCTGCTGATGGACGGCCTGATGGAGCTCAGCCGGCTCGGCAGCGTGGCGCTGCACATCGAGGCGGTGCCCTTGGACGCGCTGCTGCGGGACGTGGCCCATGAACTGGCTCTGCAGCATCCGCAGCGTAGCCTGCAGTGGCAGATTGCCGACGCGCTGCCCGCGGTGCAGGCCGACGCCGCCCTGCTGCGCAAGGCCCTGTATTGCGTGCTGGAGAATGCCGTGAAATTTACGGCGCAGCGGCCCACCGCGCTGATTGCCATTGCAACGGACGCGGCCGGCGCGCCTGGCATGGTGACGCTGACGGTGCAGGACAACGGCGCGGGTTTCAATCCGGCCCTGCAGGCCGGCCTGTTTCACCCCTTCAAGCGCTTGCACACCACCAAGCAGTTTGCCGGCATCGGCATGGGGCTGGCACTGACGCGCAAGATTCTGCAACGGCTGGACGGCCGGGTGGATGCACAGGGTGTGCCCGAAGCCGGCTGCACCATTACCCTCACCTTGCCCGGCACTGCAACACCGCCCTGACGCCGCATTGGGACACTGAGCCAATGGCGTAGGCGTAGTCCCGCCGCGCCACCCGGTGGCGCAAAGTGCCCGGCATCCAGCGCCTGCGCGCTACGCAGTGCTGCGGGCGTGGCGCAGCACGCTGCGCAGTTTTGCCGGTTTGACGGGCTTTTGCAGCAGCGGCAAACCGGCCAGCAGGATGCGCTGCTTGACATCCGTGTCGATGTCCCCGCTGATCACACAGGCCGGTATGTCACGGCCGGCCAATTCGCGCAGGGCATGCACCGCGTCTACGCCATTTTGCTGATCCAGCAGGCGGTAGTCGGTCACGATAAAGTCGGGCTGCTGCTGCGCATTCCATTGCTCCAGTGCGGTGTGCATGGTGCGGGTGGCCAGCACCTGGCAACCCCAACTGGCCAGCAAGCCCTTGAGCGCGGCGCGGCCGAGGTCATCGTCTTCAATCAGCAAAACGCGCATGCCGGCAATGTCGTTCGGGTCCGCCAGGTCGGCCGGCGCAACGGTGGTGCCCGGCAATTCCACCGGGCCGATAGGCAGCAGCACCGTGAAGGTGCTGCCGCGCCCCAGGGCGGAGCGCAACACGATGCGGTGATCCAGCAATTTGCAGGAGCGCTCCACAATGCTCAGGCCCAGTCCCAGGCCTTTGCTGCGGTCCCGCTCCGGGTTCTCCACCTGGTAGAACTCTTCGAACACCTTTTGCTGGTGCTCCTGCGCAATGCCGATGCCGCTGTCGCGCACCTGGATGCGCACAAAGCCGGGCTGCGCCGCAGGCCTGCAGGTCAGCAACAGGCTGCCACGCCGGGTGTGTTGCACCGCGTTGCTCAGCAGGTTCAGCAAAACGCGATGCAGCAGCAACGGGTCACTCTGTACCCAGACCGGGGTGGGCCGCACGCGCAGCTGCAGGCCCTTTTGCAGGGCCATATCCGTGAAGCTGGAGCGCAACTTGTCGAAGACGGTGTTGAGCGCGAAGCTGCGCAAATGGGCATGGGTCAGCTGCGAGTCCAGACGCGAGTAGTCAAAAAACGCGTCCAGCATGTCTTGCAGGGCGTGCACCGACGCATCGACACCGGCAACGAGCTCCCGCGTCTGCGCGTCATGGGGCATCTGTTTCAGGCGCGCGACAAACAGGCCCAGTGCGTGGGCCGGTTGCCGCAGGTCGTGACTGGCCGCGGCCAGAAAACGCGACTTGGCCTTGCTGGCGGCTTCGGCTTCGGCTTTGCGCAGATACAGCGCCGTTTCAAAGCGGCTGCGCGCATGGTTGAAGGCGGCTGCAATCAGCACGTAAAAGCCCATGGACAAGAGAAAATGGGTACGCACCACCTCCGTGTAGCGGTAGGCGCCGGGCACCAGGGGCCCCACCAGCAGGATGCAGGCGATGTGGAAGGCAAAAGCACCCAGGCTGTAATACCAGCCGCGTCGCTGGCCCTTGATGAAGAAGGCCAGGAAGGGCACCGAGTACACCCAGAACAGGCCGGTGCCTTCAATCCCGCCAAACACCACCAGTGCCGACGAGATGCTGAACGCACCCAGCATCAGCAACCATTCTGCGGCCTCGATTTGCACGGGCCGGTTGGCCAGCAGCGCCGACGGCGCAAAGAACAGCAGAATGCTGGCCAACTCCAGAAAGCCCAGGATGCGATTTTCCGGCGTGGCAATGTTGAAGGCAAAAAAACCGATGCCAAACACAATGCAGATGGTCGCGGTCGAGCGGACATGGAGCACCCGCTCTTCGAGCTCAATTGCATCCACCAGATCGGTGCGCAGGCCGCGGGCTACCCATGCCAGTAAACGCTTCATATTTTTTCCAACGTAATACCCGCTACTTTAAGCGCCTTGCAAGGGCAGTTCCGCGCCGAACTTGCTGCGCCGGATACTGAAGAATGCCTTGACATTGCGCACGTTGGCATCGCTGGTGAACAAGCGTTGTGCCAGCGCCTGGTAAGCCGGCATATGGGCGGTGTGCACCACCAGCACAAAGTCCGGCCCGGGTGACACGCGGTAGCACTGCTGCACCGCCGGGTCACTCTGTACCCTGGCTTCAAACTGGGCGAGCGCGTCCTCCGCCTGGCGGTCCAGCGTAATCTCCACGATGGCGCTCAGCCCATGACCGATGGCCTGCGCCAGCTTTTCCGGGTTGAGCACGGCAATCTGGCGCTCGATCAGGCCGGCATCGCGCAGGCGCTTGATGCGGCGCAGGCAGGTGGGTGCCGAGGTGTGCACCGCCAGGGCCAGGTCCTGGTTGCTGAGCGAGGCATCCCGTTGCAACTGATCCAGGATTTGTAAATCCATGGAATCAAGATCGATTTGTTTCAACATATTGTTATATTTTTACTTTAATTTCATTTTTTCAATAGACTGAAATTTTCAATCAAATTTAAATACAAATCAATCGCAAATTTTAAAACCATGCCCCTACCATCAGGACATCAAAGCAATGGAGTGTGCGTATGTGTGGCATCGTAGGCGCGGTATCGACCCGCAATATTGTTCCCGTGCTGGTGCAGGGCCTGGAGCGGCTGGAGTACCGGGGCTATGACTCCTGCGGCGTGGCCGTCTACGCGCAAGATGACAAGCCCGGCCTGCGCCGCGCGCGCAGCACCGCGCGGGTGGCCGAACTGGCCGAGCAAATTGCCGGCACTGCGCTGCAGGGCAGCCTGGGCATTGCCCACACCCGCTGGGCCACACACGGTGCACCCGTCGTGCACAATGCCCATCCGCACTTCAGCCACGGCAGCGGCGCCGGCGCGTCCGCCAAGCCGGGCCGCATTGCACTGGTGCACAACGGCATCATTGAGAACCACGACGACCTGCGCGCGGCCCTGCAGGCCAAGGGCTATGTGTTCGACAGCCAGACCGACACCGAAGTCATCGCCCACCTGGTCGACAGCCTGTACGACGGCGATTTGTTCGAGGCCGTCAAAAGCTCGCTGACCCAGTTGCACGGGGCCTATGCCCTGGCGGTGTTCTGCAAGGACGAGCCGCAGCGCCTGATCGGTGCGCGCGCTGGCTCGCCCCTGATCCTGGGCGTGGGCAAGGACGGGCAGGAGCACTTCCTGGCCAGCGATGCCATGGCCCTGGCCGGCGTGACCGACCAGATCGTCTACCTGGAAGAAGGCGATCTGGTGGATGTGCAGCTGGGCAAGTACTGGTTGTTTGACAAGGCGCGCAAGGCCGTCACGCCCGCGCAGCGGCCGGTGCGCACGGTGCAGGCGCACAGCGGCGCGGCCGAACTGGGCCCCTACCGCCATTACATGCAAAAAGAAATCTTCGAGCAGCCGCGCGCGATTGCCGACACCCTCGAAGGCGTGGAAGGCATCACGCCCGAGCTGTTTGACCAGCAGATGAACCACGCGCCCGGCACCAATGCGGCCCGCGTGTTTGCCCAGATCGACTCGGTGCTGATTCTGGCCTGCGGCACCAGCTACTACAGCGGTTGTGCCGCCAAGTACTGGATCGAGAGCATTGCCAAGGTGCCCTGCAATGTGGAAGTGGCCAGCGAATACCGCTACCGCGACTCGGTGCCCAACCCCAACACGCTGGTGGTCACCATCACCCAAAGCGGCGAAACCGCTGACACCCTGGCCGCCCTGCGCCACGCGCAGTCCCTGGGCATGACCCACACGCTCACGATTTGCAACGTGGCCACCAGCGCCATGGTGCGTGAATGCAGCCTGGCCTATGTGACACGCGCCGGCGTGGAGATTGGCGTGGCCTCCACCAAAGCCTTCACCACCCAGCTGGCCGGCCTGTTTCTGCTGACCCTGTGCCTGGCACAAGCCAAGGGCCGCTTGAGCGACAGCGAAGAAGCGCGCCACCTCAAGGCCATGCGCCACCTGCCGGCTGCCCTGCAGGCGGTGCTGGCCCTGGAGCCGCAGCTGATTGCCTGGTCGGAAGACTTTGCCAAGTGCGAAAACGCCCTCTTCCTGGGCCGCGGCCTGCACTACCCGATTGCGCTGGAGGGCGCCCTGAAGCTCAAGGAAATCAGCTACATCCA
>CANBTQ010000229.1 GCA_947372425.1 Comamonadaceae bacterium
GCCGCCACGGTGTGGCTGCGCATGGGATAGACCTTGGACACCAGCGCGATCTTGAGCGCAGGGTCGGCCTCGGCTACGGCAATCGCTGCCCGCAGTCCGCCGCCTCCTGCACCGATGATGGCCACGTCAACTTGAACAACTTGCATGCATTTCTCCTGGGCCCGCAGTGTGAAGCCCGTGTACCCAATCTACGCCCTTGCGTGGACCCGGTACTGACATGCATCAAGAAAGGGAAGGGGCTAATCCGGCGCCAGTTTGGCCAGGCTGGCTTCACAGCGCTGCCGGGCCAAGGGTAGGTCCAGGCTTTGCATTGCCAGGCGGATTTCTTCAAGCTCTCGGGGCGTCAGTGCATCGAGCGCATCATGGCGGCGCTCAAACAGATCCAGTGCGGCGAGATCACTGTTTTCCAGCAGTTTGCACAGCGCACGCAGATGCGCCCTGGCACGTGCGCGCTCGGCCGGGCCCACCGCCGGCAGTGCCCGGGGCGGCGCAAGCTCAGGTACCGGTTGCAGGCTGGCCAGGGCTTGCAGGGTGGCATCGCGGGTCAGGCGCACCAGTTCTGTCAACGCCGGAAGCTCACCCTGTACGACCAGGTCCTGCGGCGGATTGCGAAACAGTTTTTCCAGACCGGCCGCATGTTTGGACAGCAACTCGGCACCCAGCGTGGCCGAGGTTCCTTTGAGCGAGTGCATTTGCGCCACCAGCCTGGGCAGGTCGCCTTGCTCCTGCGCCTGCTGAAACTCCCCCTCGACCCGATCCAGCGACAACACAAATTCCTGCGCAATTTCGGCATACAACGAAGTCAGGCCCGACAGGCGCTCGACGGCGGACAGCACATTGAGGTAGGGGCTGGCAAAAGCTGCTGTCTCCAGGCTACCGTCCGGCGCCACGCCGGGCATGGCATCGCCGTCGGCCGGCAGGGGCTCGCGGCCGGTTATATCCAGCAGAACAGATACCAGGTGGCTCATATCAAAGGGCTTTCCTACATGGTCATTCATACCCGCTTCCAAACAGGCCTGCCGGTCGCTGGCCATGGCATTGGCGGTCATGGCGACGATGGGCAGTGCTTTCAGGCCCAACTCGTCGCGTATCTTGCGGGTGGCACCATAGCCATCCAGCACTGGCATCTGGATATCCATCAGCACGACGTCAAACGGCGGCTGTGATGCAGCCACGGCGTCCACGCCCAACTGGCCGTTGGCCGCCAGAGACACCAGCGCGCCTTCGGCTCCCAGCAGCTCTTCGGCCACCTGCTGGTTGATGAGGTTGTCCTCCACCACCAGAATACGCAAGCCTGCCAAGGGGCGCTGGCTGCTGCGCCGTGGCGCTGACAGCCGCACATCCAGCTGCGCCTGACCCAGTGCCGCGTCCTGCAAGGTGCTAGCGGTGACCGGCTTGAACAAAAAGCCATCGATCAAGGCTTGTTCTTGTGCGGTGCGCAGCGACAGGCTGTCACGCCCGTTGGCACTGAGCATCACAATGCGCGGTTGCACGGGGTGCCCCTCGCATAGCGCGCGGATCTGGCGCACGGTCTCCCAGCCGTCCATGCCGGGCATTTGCCAATCGAGATAGATCACGTCAAACGGCTCGGCTGACTGCGCACGGATCAGTGCCAGTGCCTCCTGCCCGCCGGCTGCAACCTGGGTCGGCCAGGACCAGGAGCGCGTCATGGCCGAGAGAATGTCACGCGCCACCGGGTTGTCATCCACCACCAGCACCCGCTTGGGGCTGACCGACAGGCGCGGCGTGCGGCCGTCCTGGCCGGCGGTGGCCGGATCCAGCGGCAGGCGCAGGGTGAAACTGAATTCGCTGCCAACCCCGGGCGTGCTTTGCAGGGACAATTTGCCTCCCATCAGCTCCACCAGCCGGCGCGATATGGCCAAGCCCAGACCCGAGCCACCAAAGCGCCGCGTGGTCGATGCTTCGGCTTGCGAAAAACCGCTGAAGATGTGCTCCTGCTTGTCCAGCGGGATGCCGATGCCGGAGTCCTGGATTGAAAACTCAATGGCACACGCGTCTGCCCCTGCGGGCATGGCGGGCGTGCGGTTGCGCACCTTTAAAACCACCTGCCCCTGCGTGGTGAACTTGATGGCGTTGCCGCCCAGGTTGACCAGCACCTGCTGCAGTCGCAAGCCATCGGCCACCACCACTGTCGGCACTGTGGCGTCAATATCGAACAACACTTCGATCGCCTTGCCCGCCATGTTGGAACTCAGAATCACGGCGATATCGCGCAGCATGCGGTCCAATCGCAGGGGCTGCGGATCGAGCTCCATCTTGCCGGCCTCCACCTTGGAGAAATCCAGAATGTCGTTGAGCAAGCCCAGCAGCGACTGGGCGGCACCCTCGGTCTTGCCTGCGTAGTCGCGCTGGGTAGGCGTCAGATCGGTTCGCTGCAACAAGGAGAGCAGCCCCAGAATGGCATTCATGGGTGTGCGGATCTCGTGGCTCATATTGGCCAGAAACTGGCTCTTGTAGCGTGATGCCTCTTGCGCTTCCTCGGTCGCATTGACCATTTCGGTGATGTCCACCCGGATACCGACAATGTTGCCGTCCGGCGTCTTGCGGTCTATGACACGCATGACACGTCCGTCGTCACGTTTCTGGATGCGCGTCTCATTGCCTTCGCGGTGGGCCTGCAGGCGTCCGGCAATCCACTCTTCTTCGCGCCCCACGGATTCGCGGTACAGGCCGCGTTGGGCACCTACGCGAATCATCTCTTCGAAGCTGGCACCGGGCACCACCACATCCTGCATGGCCGGGTAGAGCTGGGCATATTTGGCGTTGCAATACACCAGGCGGTCATTGGTATCAAACAGCACGAAGGCTTCGTCCACCGCATCAATGGCCCCGCGCAGCATGGCGGCGCTGCGCTGAATTTCGGCATCGGCCTGCTGCCGTACCGTCAGATCGCGCAGGAAGGCAAAGTTGTACTCGCGGCCTTCAAACTCGATGAAGTTCAGCTCCGCCTCCACCGGTACCGCCTGGCCGGCGCTGTTGCGGTGCGTGGCTTCAAAGCGCATGTTGCGCACCTGGCGCAGGCGGTTCCAGTGGGCCTGCCATTGGTGTTGCGCCATGCGCGGATTGAGATCCGGAATGTGCATGGTCAGCATCTGCTCTTCGCTGTAGCCATGCAGATCGCATGCAGCCTGGTTGACACGCAAAATGCGCGCATCCGGCCCGATCCAGAGCGTGGGCAGCGAGGACTTGAGCACCGAAATCTCGCTCAGCTTGAGGGCCGATTCGGCCTGCATGCGCCTGCGCAACTGGCCGGTCAGCAACAGCGTGGCAGCACCCAGAAACAGCAACACCAGCAGCAGCGCGGCGCCTTCCAACAGGGCCCGTTCGCGCCAGTGCTCCAGCACATCATCCAGTGAAACGCCGAGTGCGACCACCAGCGGGTACTCCTGCAGCGCCCGGTAGCTGTACACGCGGGCAACGCCGTCCAGCGCATCGGTTTCGCGCACCGCACCAACCGGCTCACGCGGCAGGTGCTCCTTGAACAGCGGCGAATCGAGCACGTTGCGCTCGCTGATCTCCGAAGAGAAGGGCCAGCGCGCCACCGCCCAGCCACCTTGGTTGAAAAGCGTGACAAATCCGTTGTCGCCGGTATCAATGGACCGGTACAGGTGCTGGAAATACTCGGGGTCGACTGCGGCCATCAAATAACCGCCGCCCTCGAGCCGGATGCTCACCGGAATAATCCAGAGCCCGGTAAGCCGGCTCTTGACTGCCGCGCCGACAAACATGCCGGCCTGTGCGGTGTTCTGATGCGCCAGATAAAAGTCGCGATCACTTGCCAGGGGAAAAGCCTCGGTCGATTCGGTCAAGGTCGAGGCGATGGTTTTGCCCGCGTTGTTCAACACGGCAAACGAGGCGATCAAGCCGTCCTGGGGCAAATGGTCTCGCAGGCTGGTGCCGGTGCGTGCGTTAACCGGCTTGCCGTCCTGTTGTTGCGACTGCACTTCCTGGGCCGCCAGCGCCAGCGCCAGTTCAACCCGGCGCATGGTCTGGCGCGCATGCTCTTCCAGCAGTTGGGTCAGGCTGCCCGTCCTGGCATCGGTGGCGGCAAATTGCTGCGCATAGTCACGCTGCAAGTCGTTGGCAACCATGCCGCACAGCAACAGGGCCAGCACCAGTGCCAGCAGGCCAACCGCGCGCTGGGGCTGCAATTGCAACCAGCGCACCAATGCAGAGGCCTGAGGTGTGGTCATGCCGGATTCTACGGTCTGCGCCCCACCGCGCCGGAATTAAACGGGTGCACTTTGAAAGGACCCAATTACTGCAGATCGTGTCGCGTTTGTCCTGGTGCGCTGCAAGACCGGTGCAGCACAATGACCGACTGTGAAAGCCAAATACTTTTTCCAGCTGGTGGCCCTGTCCGCGCTGTGGGGCGCGTCCTTCATGCTCACGCGCATGGCGGCTCCGGCCCTGGGCCCCAATCTGGCGGCTGGCCTGCGCATGCTGCTGGCCACATGCATGCTGAGTCTGATCATGTGGAAGCTGCAAACGCCCTGGCCCTGGCAGCACTGGCGCGAGCTGTTCCTGCTGGGCCTGCTGGCTGTCGCCGGGCCGCATCTGCTGTACGCCCGCTCCTCCCTGCAGCTGCCGGCTGGCTATGGCGCGCTGCTGACGGTGACCTCGGTGCTGTTTGGCGCCTTTGCCTCGGCCTGGCTGAAGGAAGAGCAGCTGACCGTGCCCAAGCTGCTGGGTTGCCTGCTGGGTTTTGCCGGTGCGGCGCTGGTGGTGCGCCTGGGGCCGGTGGAGCCCAGCCATACCCTGGTGGTTGCGGCACTGACCTGCATGGCCGGCGCCGCCATTTCCGGCACCTCCACACCCTTCCTGAAAAAAGCCATTGCCCGCATGGAGCCGCTGCAGATCACGGCCGGCATGCACGCGGCCGCCGTGGTGCTGATGCTGCCCGGTGCCGTGCTGGACCTGCCCCAGGCGCATTTCACGCTGCGCGCGCTGGCTGCGGTGGCGCTGATGGGCATTCTGACTTCGGGGCTGGCCTACTGGATGTACATGCGCATCATGCGCCACGTGCCACCGATGGCGGCACTCAGCTCCACGTTCTTAAGCACCGGCTTTGGTGTGCTGTGGGCGGTGCTGCTGCTGGCCGAGCCCACCAGCACCGCCATGGCCGCCGGCGGCGCACTGATTTTGCTGGCCTGCCTGCTGGTGATGGGGCTTAACCCCTTGCGCTGGCGGCTGCAGGCGCTGCGCGACCTGCTTTAACGCGCTGTTCTTTGCCCCACGCCCAAGGCGGCCACTACGCTGAGC
>CANBTQ010000230.1 GCA_947372425.1 Comamonadaceae bacterium
CGCGGCATTTGGTGAACCTGGAAGTGGTGAACACCTACGAAGGCACGCATGACATCCATGCCTTGATTCTGGGTCGGGCGCAGACGGGGATTGCGGCGTTCTAGGTTCCATTTTTGTTGTGACGTGACTGGTTGGGCTGGTGTTTCCGGCGGCTGGGTTTGGGGGCGCGCCCGGGCATGAGGCCCCGGCCCTACTCCCTTGTGGCAGGTACCAGACCAGACGCGAACCCAGCGCAGGCCCGCAAACAGCGCAACGACAACGGCAAATAGACAGACCAACGCTCACTGACATCTGAAACGACATCCCATGACAAACACAAGCCAAGGCGCTCTTTCCCACATCAAGGTCTTGGACTTGTCACGCGTACTGGCCGGCCCCTGGTGTACCCAGATGCTGGCCGACCTGGGCGCAGACGTCATCAAGATCGAGCGCCCGGTAGTGGGCGACGACACCCGCCATTGGGGCCCTCCGTTTTTGCAGGACGAACACGGCAACAACACCGAGCAGGCCAGCTACTACGCTGCCTGCAACCGCAACAAGCGCTCCGTCACCATCGACATGTCCAAGCCCGAAGGGCAGGCGCTGATCCGCACGCTCGCGCTGCAAAGCGACATCGTGGTGGAGAACTTCAAGGTTGGTGGCCTGACGCAATATGGCCTCGATTACGAGAGCCTGAAAAAACTCAACCCCAAGTTGATCTACTGCTCCATCACCGGCTTCGGCCAGGACGGGCCCTATGCCGAGCGCGCTGGCTACGACCTGATGATCCAGGCCATGACCGGCATGATGAGCATCACCGGCCAGGCCGATGGCCCACCCACCCGCGTGGGGGTGGCCTTTATCGACGTGTTCACCGGCGTCTATGCCACCAGCGCCATATTGGCCGCGCTCGAAGTGCGCCACCGCACCGGCGAGGGCCAGTGGATTGACATGGCGCTGCTGGATGTGGGGATGGCGGTGCTGGCCAACCAGGCCGCCGGCTTCCTGAACACCGGCAAGGTGCCCATGCGCCAGGGCAACAGCCACCCGAGTCTCGCGCCGTATCAGGACTTCGAAACCGCAGACGGCGCCATGCTGCTGGCCATTGGCAACGACGGTCAGTTCGCACGCTTTTGCGACGTGGCCGGTCATGCCGAGTGGGCGACGGATGCGCGCTTCACCAGCAACACCGCCCGTGTGACCCACCGCGTGGCCCTGGTGGAACTGATGCAGGCCGCCACCCGCACGCGCAGCACCGCGCAGTGGATTGCCGCGCTGGAAGACAAGGCCGTGCCCTGCGGCCCCATCAACACCATGGACCAGGCCTTCGCCGATGCCCAGGTGCAGCACCGGGGCCTCAAGATTACCCAGCCCACGTCCGGCGCGGCACAGGCGCGCACTTCCGTGTCGTCCATCTCCAGCGTCGCCAGCCCCTTGCGCCTGATGGGCACGCCGCCGGTGCTGCGCAACCCGCCGCCCGCACTGGGCGAGCACACCGCCGAGGTGCTGGCAGAGTTGGGCCTGGGTGCGACGCAGATTGCCGCATTGCAAGCGGGCAAAGTGGTTTAGACGCCGGCCGGGCCAAGTGCTACCATTTCTTCATGATTGATTGGTCCACCTGCCCTGATGTCGAACGGGATCCCGAGCGCGTAAGTGGCGCCTGGGTTTTTCGTGGCACACGGGTTCCTGTGGCCGCACTGTTTGAGAACCTCGAAGAAGACGCCTCGGTCCCTCAGTTCCTGGAGTGGTTTCCTGGAGTTTCCTTGTCTCAGGCGCGCCATGTTCTGGAACACGCGGCCAAATCCACCTTGACTTCTCTGTAGCAAAGTGCGCGTGCTCTTTGATCAGGGAACTCCCGTTCCCCTGCGGCGATCACTGACCGGGCACCGCGTTGCCATAGCGTATGAACTCGGCTGGTCTACCCTGAAGAATGGTGATTTGTTGCGTTCTGCAGAAGAGCAGGGTTTTGAAGTGCTGGTAAAGACCGATACCAACCTGCGGTATCAACAGAACCTGACAAGCCGCCGCATCGCGGTGATTGTTCTTTCCACAACCAGTTGGCCGCGCATTCGGTCCGTGGTGAAGCAGGTCGCTGCCACCATCGATGGCGCCACAGTCGGAAGCTACTTTGAAGTGCTGATTCCCTGATACGACTGGGCTGGGTTTGGGCAGCCATCACAATCACCCCTTATGCCCGCTACCCTGCCGCTCCGTCACTTCCTGCTTGCCCTCGCCGTCGTCGCGGTCTGGGGCACCAATTTCGTCGTCATCAAACTGGCTCTGGGCCATTTGCCGCCGCTGCTGTTTGCCGCGCTGCGCTTCACGCTGGCGCTGTTTCCCGCCCTGTTCTTTTTGCCGCGGCCCAGGGTGGGCTGGCGCAATGTGGCGCTGTACGGGGTGCTGATTGGCGTCGGCCAGTTCGGCCTGCTGTACCTGGCCATCAACGGCCACATCTCGCCCGGCATTGCCTCGCTGGTGGTGCAGACCCAGGTGTTCTTCACCATAGCCCTGTCCATGCGCATGAACGGCGAGCGGGTGCAGCCCTTCCAGTGGTTTGCCTTGGCGCTGGCCACCGCCGGCATTGCCAATATCGGCATGCACACCGACGGCACGACCACCGTGCTGGGCCTGGTCATGATCCTGGGCGCGGCACTCAGCTGGGCCGGTGGCAACATCGCGGCCAAAGAGGGCAAGCCTGCCAACATGCTGGCCTATGTGGTGTGGTCCAGCGCCTATGCGGTGCCGCCGCTGTTTGCGCTGTCCTGGGTGTTTGAGGGCGGGGACGCCATCGTCACCGGTCTGCGCGACGCCAGCTGGTCGACCTGGGCCGCCGTGGCCTGGCAGTCCTGGGGCAACTCGCTGTTTGGTTACGCCGCCTGGGGCTGGCTGCTGGCACGCCATCCGGCCGCCACCATCACCCCCATGGCCCTGCTGGTGCCGGTGTTTGGCATGGGCGCATCGAGCTGGTTGCTGGGCGAACCCCTGCCGGCCTGGAAGCTGGTGGCGGCGGCCCTGGTGATGGGCGGGCTGGCGGTGAACCTGCTCTGGCCCGGTATCCGGCGCAGGCTCAGCCGCTAGCCGCAGCTGCGGCACAGGTTTGGCAAATAGCCGGAATAACGCCGCTTATCCCCCTTTATTTCCGCCTTGGCCGGCCGGGCCGCTGGAGATACTGGCCGTGAACTTTCACTTCCAGGGGATGTGCCATGCAAATTGGCTCTTCGAACCCGCTAAGCTTTCTTCCCGGCAGCTCCACGCCGCTGGCAGGCCAGGCAAACGATAACGACACCGACGCCACAACCGGCACGCAGGGCAGTGGCCGCGGCGTGGCCGTGCCACCCGCCCCGCCCGCGCAGGACGCCGCCGGTGTCATCCTCACCCTCGCGCCAGCCGCCACACCCGGCGCTGCCCTGCCGGCCGACCTGGTGTACTCCGCCAGCCCCAAGGCCAAGGCCGCGCAAGACGCCGACAGCGACACCGCCCGCATGGCCCTGCAGCACAGCCAGGCCGTGGCCCGCAGTGCCGGCAGTTCCAGCAGCCTCAGCGTGGACAAGGATGGCGTGCTGGTGGCCAAGCCGGCCTCGGCCGGCGAGATCAAGGCGCAGGAGTTTGTGCACTTTGCCGTGACGGCCATGCGCGACTATGCCGATACCCAGGACCGTCTGAAGCAGGCCGCCCGGCAAGCCGAGGCCGCCGCCCCCGCCCCGCTGATTCCGCGCAGCCTGGGCGATGTGCAAAAGCTGGCCGCGCGCTTCAAGCTGTTTGCCTGAGGCGCGGGTGTAGGGGCGGCAAGCCGATGACGCCGTCGCACTTGCAATTCACCTGTGAAATGGTGTGACCCGTGTCGGGCTGTCGCGTCATGCGTTTGCCCTACTACCATTCAACGTGCACCAGACGCACAGCAAGAAAGTCGCTTGCTGATGCGTGGTCCCCTGACAGGTAAGCAACTTCGCCGTTGGAGAAGTCAGCGTACCAAGCTGCACCGTCCGCGTACATATCGCAGGTCCAAAAAAACCGGTTTGTGTTGCTCACATCCGGGAACAAGAAAGTGTCAATTTTCAAATTCCCCATTGACATATCCACCAGGGTTGCAATTTCATTTTTTGTGGGAACTCTCCAGAACCCGCCAGCTCGAAATGAATAATTGGTCTGTCTTTGGGCTTGCACAAAATTGAATTTTTTTGCAAGGCCCCTGCAGGTGTTGTTGGGCAAAAATGTTTGCCCGACACTGCAACGCTGCCAACGCAGTCCAGTCTGTTCATCAATAACGGTCCCACCATCTATCTTGAACCTGGCGCTGGTCGTTCGTGTACTTTTTTCGGCATTCGCGCAGGCTGCAAAAAATACAAGCATCGCAATAATCAAAGTTTTCACTTTATCCTCCCGTAGAAGACCAATGCGGTCTGTCGATACCTGTGCGGTTGTACTTGATGACGCCGTAGCTTGCGCCTACTGCAATGAGTTCAGGATTCATGCCGGTTCTGGGGGTGAATTCAATAGTGGCAATCGTCCCATCCCGGTTTGCAATACGCAGCGTTCCATTCCAGCTGATGGTTACATCAATCGCTAACCGGGCTTCATGTTGGGAGATCAGTGCCGGTGTGGTGCCAAGGTCATGAATGCCATAGCCAGTGCACATACTTCCTGCTGCTCTGACGGATTCCGCCTCGGTCGGGTGTACCCATTCAATGAGGACTCCGTCAAGGCGTGGGATATCTCTTGCTGCTACTGTTTGGTGAAACAGTCGGTAACTCCAGTGCATCAAGTAGGCGCGATTTCTCGGTCTGAACACCGAGCCAATGGATGTATTGGCGTGCGCAGCCGTCAGTGCTGCGAAAAATGCAGTGACATCGGGTCTGAAAGTTGGATCTAACGCATCCAGCGTGTCATCCCCTGGAAACCGCGCACACCATTGCACCCCGCTCAGTTCGCGTCGGACTTCAAAAGCCGCAGGTGTCGGATCCGAGTGTGGCGTGAGCTGAATGGTTTGTACTGCCATAGTAGGGTGCCTCTATCGTGGCCGTGTGCGCCTGGGTCGAACATACTTTTTCGGTTTGACCAACCTCATCCGTGACCCCTTCGAACACCTGGCCGGTTTCGAGGGTGATCTTGTAGGGCAGGTTTTTTAGTGGGTTGCCGGACTTGTCTTGAAGGACAACGACCCGGTCGAAGATGTAGCCAAATACAGCGAGCGAGCCACCCGCATGGGCCAGCCAGGCGGCTGCACCCGAGGTGGACGCAACTTCGGGTGCACTGCAGCCCATGGACACCTGCTTCTGTGACGCAATCAACCTGGGGGGACT
>CANBTQ010000231.1 GCA_947372425.1 Comamonadaceae bacterium
GTTGCGCGCTGTGGTGCGGCTGATATCGATGCCGCAGTGGCCGCCGGCCGTGCAGCGTTTGAAGACCGCCGCTGGTGTGGCATGGCGCCGGCGCAGCGTAAGCGCGTGATGATCCGCTTTGCCGACCTGATTCAGCAGCATGGTGATGAGCTGGCCCTGACCGAAACACTGGACATGGGCAAGCCGGTGAAATATTCCCGCGCCGTAGACGTTAACAGCGCCTCCAACTGCATCCGCTGGTATGGCGAAGCGGTGGACAAGATTTACGACGAAATTGCACCCACAGCCTCTACCGGTCTGGCCCTGATCACCCGTGAACCTGTGGGCGTGGTCGGTGTGATCGTGCCCTGGAATTACCCGATGATCATGACCGCTTGGAAGATTGCACCGGCATTGGCCAGCGGCAATTCGGTGGTGCTCAAGCCCAGCGAAAAGTCGCCGCTGACGGCCTTGCGTCTGGCCGAGTTGGCGCTGGAAGCGGGCATTCCCGATGGCGTGTTCAATGTGGTCACGGGCTTTGGCCCGGAAGCCGGTTCGCCCTTGGCGCTGCACATGGATGTGGACTGCATTGCCTTTACCGGCTCCACCCGGGTGGGCAAGCAGATTCATGTCATGGCCGGCCAGAGCAATTTGAAGCGTGCCTGGACCGAGTTGGGTGGCAAGTCGCCCAACATCGTGTTTGCCGATTGCCCGAATCTGGACAAGGCGGTGGAGGCGGCGATTGGCAGCATCTTCTTTAACCAGGGCGAAAGCTGCAATGCACCCTCCCGCCTGTTTGTGCAGGACAGCATCAAGGAGCGCTTCCTGGAAAAGGCGCTGGCTCTGGTGCCCGGCTATGCACCGGCCGATCCGACGCTGCCGGGCACGGTGATGGGCGCCATCGTGGACCAGATCCAGATGCAGTCGGTGCTGGGCTATATCGCCAGCGGCCAGGCCGAGGGTGCCAAACTGCTGGCTGGCGGCGAGCAGGTCATGGCGGACACCGGCGGCTGCTATGTGCAACCCACCATATTTGACGGAGTAAAACCCGACATGAAGATTTCGCGCGAAGAGATCTTCGGCCCGGTGTTGTCGGTGTTGACCTTTGCCGATGCGGCCGAGGCGGTACGCCTTGCCAACGACAGCGTGTACGGCCTGCAGGCCGGCGTCTGGACCAGTGACATCAATAAGGCGCATGGCGTGGCCCGTGCCTTGCGCGCGGGCACCGTGCACGTCAACCAGTACGACGAGGATGACATCACGGTGCCATTTGGTGGCTTCAAGCAAAGCGGCGTGGGGCGCGACAAGTCGCTGCACGCCTTTGACAAGTACACCGAAACCAAGACCACCTGGATTCGCATCGACAGCCCGGTTTGACCAGCCCCGCGCAGCGCTGCACACTGCCCACCTGAAACGCTCACTTCTACGGAGAAACCTTTATGAACGCGATCTTGAAACCCACGGCCATGACGACCGCTTCTTCTGCCGGTACCAATGCCGAGTGGCATGCCCGCCGTCTGGCTGCCACCCCGCGCGGTGTGGCCGTGATGGGCGATTTTTTTATTGACCATGCCAAGAACGCCGAGTTCTGGGACATTGAAGGCCGGCGCTTTATTGATTTTGCCGGCGGCATTGCGGTGCTCAACACCGGCCACGTGCACCCCAAGGTGCAGGCGGCGATTGCAGCCCAGCTGCAGCGCTTTACCCACAGCTGCTACCAGGTGGTGCCGTATGCGGAATATGTGTCGCTGGCCGAGCGCATCAACGCCATCGTGCCGATTGCCGGTCCGGCCAAGACGGCGTTCTTCAGCACCGGCGCGGAAGCCGTGGAAAACGCCATCAAGATTGCGCGCTCTTACACCAAGCGCAGCGGCGTGATTGCCTTTGGCGGTGCCTTTCATGGCCGCAGCATGTTTGCCGTGGCATTGACGGGCAAGGTGCAACCGTACAAAGCCGGCTTTGGTCCGTTTCCCCCCGAGATCTACCACGCGCCCTTTCCCTGCCATTGCGCCAGCCTGGACGAGACCAAGCATGCGGTCGAGCAGATTTTCAAGTGCGATATTGAGCCTGCGCGTGTGGCCGCCATTATTTTTGAGCCGGTGCAGGGCGAGGGTGGTTTCAACCCGATCCAGGCCGAGGCGGTGCAATGGCTGCGTGCCTTGTGTGACCAGCATGGAATTTTGCTGATTGCCGACGAAGTGCAAACGGGCTTTGCCCGCACCGGCAAGATGTTTGCCATGGAACACTACGGGGTCAAGCCAGATCTGGTCACCATGGCCAAGAGCATGGCCGGTGGCACCACCTTGTCTGCCGTGGCCGGTCGCGCCGACGTGATGGACGCACCCAATCCCGGTGGCCTGGGCGGTACCTACGCCGGCAACCCGCTGGCTGTGGCGGCGGCCCATGCAGTGCTGGATGTGATGGCGGAGGAAAAGTTGTGTGAGCGAGCCGCCATGCTGGGTGCGCAACTCAAGGCGCGTTTGGAAGTGGCCAAGGGCAAGAACAAATGCATGGGCGATATCCGCGCCCTGGGCGCCATGGTGGCTTGCGAGCTGGTAAATCCGCAAACCGGAGCGCCGGATGCTGATCTGACCAAGCAGGTGCAACAGGCGGCCTTGAAGAAGGGTTTGCTGCTGCTGACCTGCGGTGTCTACGGCAATGTGATCCGCTTCCTGTTCCCACTGACCATTGAAGACAGCGTGTTCGAAGAGGCGCTGCAAATTCTCGACCACGTATTTGCCTGATTGCCTATGAACCCCTACCAGCCAACCATTGACCGCCTGAAGTCGCAAGGCATTCACTCCGTTCTCACCCAGTTTTGCGATATGCACGGCGTTGCCAAAGGCAAGCTGGTACCGGTGGACAATTTGAAAGAGTGGGTGGAGCAGGGCGCAGGCTTTGCCGGCCCCAGCATTTGGGGAACCGGCTTGCCGCGCTACGGTGCGCGCAGCGAGTATTACGGCCGGTTGCAACTGGACTCCCTGCGGGCCTTGCCGTTTATGCCGGGTGTCGCCCATGCAGTGTGCGATGGTTTTGCCGGTGGTGAGGCGCTGGACACGTGCTCGCGCCAGATGCTGCGTTCGGTTTTGAAAACCATCGAAGACCGAGGCTGGACGCTGTGGGTGGGTATTGAACCCGAGTTCTTCTTGTTGCAAAAAGGGCAGGGCGGACATTGGCAAGTGGCCGACACGCAGGACCAGCTCGACAAGCCCTCTTACGATTTGAAGGCCATCCACCGCAATGCGGGCTTCATCGAAGACATGCGCAGCACACTGACCCAACTGGGCTTTGAACTGCAGCAGATCGACCACGAAGATGCCTGCGGGCAATACGAAATCAACTACAAGTTTGATGATGCCTTGGCTGCAGCAGACCGCTACATGTTGTTCAAGATGACGGCACATGTGATCGCCGAGAAACACGGCATGGTGTTCAGCTGCATGCCCAAACCGCTGGCCACGGCACCCGGCAGTGGCTTGCACTTCCATCTCAGCATCACCGATGCCGATGGCAAGGCCATCTTCACGGACCCCGACGGAGCTCTGGGTTTAAGCCTGCAGGGACACCAGTTTGCAGCCGGACTGCTGCACCATGCAGATGCCCTCAGCGCGCTGTGTGCGCCCACCGTCAACAGCTACAAACGTCTGGCCAGCAGCAACAGTGCATCGGGCACAACCTGGTCACCGGTCTGGAAGGCCTATGGCGATAACAACCGCACCTGCGTCGTTCGCACCGTGGCCGGGCGCATTGAGTGGCGTTTACCCGACCCGTCCTGCAATGTGTACGCGGCTATTGCCGGCACACTGGCAGCAGGATTGGCAGGAATTGAACAGGGCATGGCGCCGCCGCCGCCCTGTCATGAGGATTTGTACGAGCGTCGCGCTGCAGGTGCTGACATGCCTGCACGTTTGCCAAGGAATCTGGACGAAGCGGTATCTGCGCTGGAGGCAGACATATCCTTGTGCCAAGCTGTAGGTGCGGCGTTTTGTGCCGAATTTATCCAGCTCAAGCGCGCGGAGTGGGATGACTTCAATCTGCAGGTGAGCGACTGGGAGTTGCGTCGCTACGCTGACGCCTTCTGAAGGCACCACCAATCATTTGGCGTCCAGTCCGCCCGTCCTGTTGTGCGTAGCCCGCACAGCAGGACGGGTTTTTTCATGGTGTTCCGTGTTTCTGCCTGTCTTATGCATCTGCATGTTTTATGCTGTGTTGCAGCATTTTGCAATGTGGGATCTTGAATGCGGTGGGAGCTTGAAAATATTCCGCAAAACGAAATTTGCAATTCGTATTGCGGAATGATGATCTTAAGTATTTGATTTCATTGAAAAATATTTCAATCTTATATAAGACATAAGAGACAAATAAGTCTTCTATAAGACTTAAAATTCACGCATCGGAAACGGAATTGCTCAGCAAAAACCAGCCAACCATTTACCAACTAAGGAGTGTTTACATGCCGAAATCTCTGAACGAACAACTCAGCCGCGAACAGCAAATCGCCGCCCTGGAAAAAGACTGGGCCACCAATCCCCGCTGGAAGGGCATCAAGCGCGGTTACACCGCCGCCGACGTGGTCCGCCTGCGCGGTTCCTTCCAGGTCGAGCACACCCTGGCCCGCCGCGGTGCCGAGAAGCTGTGGGACCTGGTGAACAACGAAGCCTATGTGAACTGCCTGGGCGCCCTGACCGGCGGCCAAGCCATGCAGCAAGTCAAGGCCGGCGTGAAAGCCATCTACCTGTCGGGCTGGCAAGTCGCTGCCGACAACAACGAGTATTCCGCCATGTACCCGGACCAGTCCCTGTACCCCGTGGACTCGGTGCCCAAGGTGGTCGAGCGCATCAACAACTCCTTCACACGTGCTGACGAAATCCAGTGGTCCAAGGGTGTTGGCCCTGGCGACGCTGGTTACATCGACTACCACGCTCCTATCGTTGCTGACGCCGAAGCCGGTTTCGGTGGCGTGCTGAATGCCTACGAACTGATGAAGGCCATGATCCGCGCCGGTGCCGGTGGCGTGCACTTTGAAGACCAGCTGGCTTCCGTGAAGAAGTGCGGTCACATGGGTGGCAAGGTGCTGGTCCCCACCACCGAAGCCTGCCAGAAGCTGATCGCTGCCCGTATGGCTGCCGACGTCTACGGCGTGCCCACCCTGGTGATTGCCCGTACCGATGCCGAAGCTGCTGATCTGTTGACCAGCGACTACGATGCCAACGACAAGCCTTTCCTGACCGGTGAGCGCACTGCCGAAGGCTTCTACAAGACCAAGAAGGGTCTGGACCAGGC
>CANBTQ010000232.1 GCA_947372425.1 Comamonadaceae bacterium
TCGGTGCCCTGGATGTTGACGACCTTGGTAAAGCCGCGCTCCCATTTGGCGATGTGGTAGGCCACGTCCGGCACAAAGTAGGTAAAGGTTCCGTCCTGCTTGCGCATGACGCGGTCCTTGTCGTCACCGTAATCGGTGGATTGCAGCCACAGCGCGCCGTCCTTCTCGTAGGTCTTGCCGGCTTCTTGCAGGCGCTTGACGGTGGCATCGACGCGGCCGCTGGTGTACAGGCTGCTTTCCAGGTAGTAGTTGTCGAACTGGACCGCAAAGGCCTTCAGGTCCAGGTCCTGCTCGTGGCGCAGATAGGCCACGGCAAATTGGCGCATGCCGTCCAGATCGTTGATATCGCCGCTGGCGGTGAAGCTGCGGTCATCGCTTTCAACCGTCTTGCCCGCCAGGAAGTCGGCGGCAATGTCGGCAATGTAGTCACCGTTGTAGGCGGCCGCGTTCTCGCCACTCGGCCACTCGGCGTCGCCCGGCTTGAAGCCCTGGGCGCGCAGGTGGGTGCTGGAGGCTAGCGTGCCGATCTGCACGCCGGCGTCGTTGTAATAGAACTCGCGGTACACATTCCAGCCCTGGGTCTGGAACAGGTTGCAGATGGCATCGCCCAGCGCGGCCTGGCGGCCGTGGCCCACATGCAGCGGGCCGGTCGGGTTGGCCGAGACGAATTCCACCAGCAGGCGCTGGCCGTTGGACTTCTGCGCACCGAACTTCAGGCCCTGGCCCAGCACCTCGCGCACGATTTCCTGCTTGGCCGCGGGCTTCAGGCGGATATTGATAAAGCCGGGGCCGGCAATTTCCACCGCATCAACCCAGCGCACATAGGCTGCGTCGGCCAGCAGGGCGGCACAAAGTTCTTCGGCCAGCTGGCGCGGATTGCGCCTGAGCGGCTTGGCCAGTTGCATGGCGGCCGTGGTGGCCAGGTCGCCATGGGCGGCGACCTTGGGGGATTCAAAAGCTGCCTTGGCACCCGAGCCAGCAGAGATGTTTTCTAGGCAGGCGGAAAGCGCCAGCAGGAGTTCGTTTTTTACAGACAGCATAGGGCGCGATTTTAAGCGGGCGCTCTTGCCGGCTCAGGACGCAAGGTCAACCGGTTTGCTAAAGACGCCGTTATATGCTGGAATCCCGTCGGGATTTATCCATACCGGCAGACCATCTGCCCAACACATTTGAGGAACAACGATGAAAAAACTACTTACTCTCCTGGCTTTGGGCATGTCTTTGACCGTAGGCGTGGCCCATGCCGCCGACGCTGCGGCCGCACCCACCGCCCAGCAAAGCAAGATGAAGACTTGCAATATGGACGCCAAGGACAAGAAAGGCGATGAACGCAAGGCCTTCATGAAAGAATGCCTGAGCGCCAAGCCCGCCGCTGCAGAAGCCGCCACCGGTACCACGCAGCAAAACAAGATGAAGACCTGTAACGCCGATGCCAAGACCAAGGCACTCAAGGGCGACGAGCGCAAGGCCTTCATGAAGAGTTGCCTGAGCAACAAGTAAGCTGTCTACGCTGCTCGTGAAGAGCCCGGGGTCTGTAAAGACCTCGGGCTTTTTTGCTTTTGGAGTTGTTGATTTTGTTGTGATGGCACGCCATCGGTGGGTGGGCAGTTGTCTTGAACTTGCGTGCCTGCGGGTGGGCGGGCAGACAGAATCTCCTGCCTTCTGCCTAACCGCGCCAACCCGTCACCCAAGGTGTGCGGTGCGGATTGCGAGCGCAGGCTCCATTCGCGGTTGCCACAGAGGGAGCGCACCCGCCACAGCGTTGACGCAGAAGCCCAGGCCAACCCGAAGCAGACTGCCCGCGAGCGTGAGCCGGAGAGCGCAAGCCGTGCAGCGCGCCTCGCCCACCCGCAGGCGCGCAACGCAACACGAGCGCCTCAAAAACCCGTCAAGCCAGACCCAACACAATGGCCACAAACAGCGCAAACCCGACCCAGTGGTTGGCGCGGAAGGCCTTGAAGCAGCCATCGCGCGTACGGTCCTTGATCAAGGTCGCGTGCCACGCCACCTGCGCCAGCACCACGGCCACTCCCAGCCACCAGGCCCATGCGTTCGGCTGCGGAACAATCGCCCAGGACCAGATAGCCAGCTGCACCAGATAGAAGGACAGCACTGCCACCACATCCCAACGCCCCAGCGTGATGGCCGAGGTCTTCATGCCGATGCGCAGATCGTCGTCACGGTCCACCATGGCGTATTCGGTGTCATAGGCCAATACCCAGAACAGATTGCCCAGCAACAATACCCAGGCCAGCAGGGGCACCTGGCCTTGCACGGCCGCAAAGGCCATGGGGATGCCGAAGCTGAAGGCCACGCCCAACACTGCCTGCGGCATGGAAACGTAACGCTTGGCGTAAGGGTAGACCAGTGTCACGGCCAGCGCTGCAAACGACCACAACACGGTCGCCTCATTGGTCGTCAGTACCAAGGCAAAGGCCAGCAAGGCCAGCCCCGCCCCCACCCACAAAGCCTCACGCACCGACACCTTGCCACTGGTCACTGGTCGCTGCGCCGTGCGTTTGACGTGGCGGTCAAAGTCGCGGTCGGCCACATCGTTGATGCAGCAACCGGCGCTGCGCATCAGGATGGTACCCAGGGTGAACACGGCGATCAGATGCCAGCCGGGGAAACCGCCCGAGGCGATCCACAGCGCAGCCAGCGAGGGCCACAACAACAGGAGCCAACCGGCAGGCCGGTTCCAGCGGATCAGATCCAGATACAGATGAAGACGCGCACTCACGATAAACGGGTCACTCCAGGCAATTCACAGGCATAGATGGCGTTGCGCAGCGCGGCAATCGCCTCGTAACGGGTAAAGCTGCGCCGCCAGGCCAGCACGATGCGGCGCGTCGGCGGGGCCGCACCCTTCTCATCGGTGACCGGCAGGTATTTCACATAGGCGTCTTCATGGCGGCGCTTTTTGGACTCCATGGCCTCGCGCGGCACGCTCAGACGGGGCACCAGGGTGATGCCCATGCCGGCCGCCACCATGTGCTTGATGGTCTCCAGGCTGGAGCCTTCAAAGCTTTTGCGGATACCTTCGGCATTGCTGGAGAAGCGCGCGAACTCCGGGCACACCTCCAGCACATGGTCTCTAAAGCAATGGCCGTTGCCCAGCAAGAGCATGGTCTCGTTTTTGAGCTGTTCGGCCGACACGCTCTCCAACTGGGCCAGCGGATGGTTCACCGGCAGCGCGGCGTAAAAGGGCTCGTCATACAGTGCAGCAGTCGCCAGCCCGGTATCGGGAAAAGGCTCGGCCAGGATGGCGCAGTCGATCTCGCCGGTGCGCAGCATTTCGAGCAGCTTGACGGTGAAGTTCTCCTGCAGCATCAAGGGCATCTGCGGCGTGCGGTCAATCACCTGGCGCACCAGATCGGGCAGCAGGTAGGGTGCGATGGTGTAGATCACGCCCAGCGCCAGCGAACCGGCCAGCGGATCCTTGCCGCGCTTGGCGATGTCCTTGATATTGGCGGCCTGCTCCAGCACGCTTTGCGCCTGGCGCACGATTTCTTCGCCCAGCGCGGTAACGGTGACCTCGTTGGCGCTGCGTTCAAACAGTTTCACGTCCAGCTCTTCTTCGAGCTTTTTGACCGCAACCGACAGCGTGGGCTGCGACACAAAGCAGGCCTCGGCCGCCTTGCCGAAGTGGCGTTCGCGCGCCACGGCCACGATGTATTTGAGTTCGGTCAGGGTCATGGCGCTATTGTCTACCGAGTCCGTGTGCGGTCATAGTGCGGCCGGTGCAAGCACGCGGCCGCGTGGCTCCAGAATGACCATGGCAATGCCGCAGACCAGCAAACCGGCACCCAGCCAGAACACGGGCGCCGGCGTTTCGTCAAAGAAGATGCGACCCAGAGCCGGACTGAACAGCAGCAGGGCAAAGCCGCCGGCCTCCACGGCCGAAGCCTCGCCGGCGCGGTAGGCAAAAAAATAAGCCAGGTAAATGCCGGCGGCCGACAGGCCGATCAACGGCAGCAGCAACCAGAAGGCCTGCGCCACCGGTGGCAGCACGAAGCCGGACAGGGCGCCAAAGCACAGCCAGCAGGCCAGTTGGCTCCAGGTCAGCACGGCAATCGGGTGTTCGCCCTGCGAGTATTTCTTCAGCACCACGCCCAGCATGGCTTCCATCAACGCGCCCAGCAGCGCAACCAGCGCGGCGGGCTGGAATGCGTCTGCGCCGGGCTGCAGAATTACCACCACGCCGGCAAACCCCACCAACATGCCCAACCAGCGCGACCAGTGCGCGCGCTCGTTCAATAACCACACGCCCAGCGGCAGCATGAAGAGCGAGCCGGTCATCAGGTAGGCGCTGGCCTCGGCCAACGGCAAATGCGCCACCGCCCAGGCGGCACAAAAAGCCGAGGTCACGATGATGGCGCCGCGCACCAGATGCAAGGCCGGTTGGCGCGTAGCGACGATGCGCCCGCGCGTAAAGGCGATCAGCGGCAGCAACATGGCCAGCACCACGCTGGCCTGCAGAAACAGTACCTGGCGCGGTGCAATGCCCTGGTGCATGAGCTGCTTGTTGCAGGCATCCAGCACGGCCCAGCAGGCCATGGCCAGAATCACCAACAGAACACCGCGCGTATTGCCGGCCAAAACTGACCAGCGTGCTTTCAGAACCAGGAACATGGTGTGGGAGCCGGGCGCAGTGCCCGGCAAGGAATCAGGCCTTGAGGAACTCCGCCTTGGTGCCGAGCCAGCGTTGAACATGCTTCTCGGCCAGGTGCGGGTGACGGTCCAGCATCATAGGGGCTTCCTGCCGTGCCCAGTCCAGCAGGGCACCGTCGGTTGCCAGATCGGCAAAGCGCAGCATGGCATCGCCGCTCTGGCGCGCACCCAGAAACTCGCCGGGGCCGCGGATTTCCAGGTCGCGCCGGGCGATCTCAAAACCATCGTTGGTCTCGGCCATGGCACGCAGGCGTTCGCGCGCCGTTTCTCCGAGACGCGGCGCATCACCGGTGGAATACAGCAGCACGCAGGCCGAGGCAGCAGCACCGCGCCCGACCCGCCCGCGCAGCTGGTGCAGCTGCGACAAGCCAAAGCGCTCGGCGTGCTCCACCACCATCAGCGAGGCATTGGGCACATCGACTCCCACCTCGATCACCGTGGTGCTGACCAGCACCGCAATCCTGCCGGCGGCAAAGTCGGCCATCACCGCCTTCTTCTCGTCAGCCGGCATGCGTGAATGCAGCAGGCCTACCCGGATCGTGGCGGGTGCCACG
>CANBTQ010000233.1 GCA_947372425.1 Comamonadaceae bacterium
TTATGGGATGCGGGATATTGGCGGTGGGAATTATCTTCAAGGGGCTGGCAATTGGGGAAATAGTTACTACCCCCCCTCCTGGGTGCCGGCTTGTACGCTCGCGTGGGATGATGGAGGTGGTGGAATCCCTGAAGGGTTTCTGACCTTAAACGGCACGCTTAAAACTCCTGCACTATCACTTGGTAAAACCGCCTCCAGCAGCACCTTTACCCGGCTCGCATCGGGCCAGTCTTACACGCTCACCATCACCGTTACCAGCGGGCCGACCACGGGCAGTATTTCCATATCGGATTCCTTGCCCGCAGGCATAACAACCAGTGGCGCGGTCGCTATAGACAGCACCAACAGTGGAAAGCTTTCGGGCTGTCCTGCTGCGGGCGCGACCAATCTGACAGGGTGCACGGTTGCAACGGGTGCCGTAACGCCCATTGTCATTACCGTTCCGGTCAATGTGTCGCTCAGCACAGCGGCTTCTGTCACCAACACCGCTTCTATATCCGGTGGCGGTGATGCTGCCTGCACAGGTTCGGGTGTCTGCCAGAGCAATATCACCACGTCTGTAGTGGCGCCTCCATCGCCGACGATGGTCATCAATAAATCGCTTGGCAGTAGCCGTGTCAACAGTGCCGACCAGTTCACCGTACAAATCCTCAATGCTGGCAACGTAGTCAATAACACGGCAAACAGCACAACGACAGGCGCGGGCAGCACGGTAGTCAGCGGAACAAGCGGTACCTTCACAGCCGTTGCCGGCACGGCCTACACCCTCAACGAGGCCGGGTCTGGCGGCGCCAATCTGGGGCAGTACCAGAGCACAATCACCTGCACCGATAGCGCGGGCATCCAAACCGGTTTGCCTAGCAGTGCTGCCTTCAGTGCCAGCACGGGCCATACCCTGACACCCGTAGCCGGTGCGAAGATCAGTTGCACGATCACCAACACCGCAAAGTCTGCATCGCTGAGCTTGAGCAAAGCAGTGGGTGGCAACGGGCGTGCGAAAGCGGGGGATCAGTTTGTCCTGGCGCTGAAAACCGGCGGCGTCAATGGCACCGCAGTAGCCAGCACCACCACCACGGGGACGGGTACGACGGCTACGGGCAGCGCGGGCTTGGCGCCGACCACCGCAGGAACGGCTTACACCCTTACCGAAGCGGCTTCCGCCGGCGCCAACCTGGGGCAGTACAGCAGCACCTTGACCTGTACCGACAGTGCGGGCATTCAAACCGGCCTGCCCAGCGCAGTTGCCTACAGTGCCAGCACGGGCCTTACCCTGACACCGGTGGCCGGCGCGCAAATTAGCTGCACCATCACCAACACGCCCAAGCTGCCCAGCATCACCCTGGACCAGATCGTCTCGGGTGGCATTGCCTTGCCGGCGAGCTACAGCTATTCCGGCACCAATGGCTGGAGCACACAGAACGTGGGCAGCACGGTCGCCGGCGTTGCCGGCACGGCCACCCCCGTGCAAAGCCTTACGGCATTTGCAACCGACACCACCATCACCCCCGCCTTGCCAGCGGGCTTGAAGATTAACAATGCCTATTGCACGGACTCCAACTACCTCAACGATGGCAATTCCGGCGGAACGTTCGGCAGCTTCACTGACGGCAGCTTCAGCATCGCGGCCGCCAATCTGCCCGCAGGCGCGGTGCTGGTGTGCCACACCGTCATTGGATTCAGCAACCCTAGCATTGTGCTGAGCAAGCGGCTCAGCGGCAACCGCATCAACAACAACGACCAGTTCACGGTTCAGATCAGGGATGCCGCAGGCAGCACCTCCTTGGCCACGGGCACGACAACGGGCAGCGGTGCCACGGTCAGTGGCGGCAGCACGGGCATTTACACCGCCACAGCTGCCACCAAATACACCATCAACGAAGCCATGGCTGCGGGCAGCGCCTCCAGTCTGGCGCAATACGGTGCCAGCGTGGCGTGTAGCAACAGCGGCCTGGGTGGAACCGTGGTGACGGGCGTGACCAAACTGGGCGACGGCTTCACGGTGGCGCCGGGGGATGTGATCAGCTGCGTGGTCACCAACACACCACAGGCGCTGCTGACCCTGAGCAAAGCCCTGGGTGGAACCGGACGCATCGCCAGCGCGGACCAGTTCCGGGTGGTGCTGATTGACCAATTTGGCAGCTATGTCGCGTCTGCTGTCACCACGGGCAGTGGCACCAGCGTGGGTGGAGGCGTCACCAGTGCCGCGGGAACGCCGGGTACCAAGTACATGGTGGGTGAGGAAATGGTGGCGGGCAGCAGCTCCAACATTGAGCAATATGACTACCCCGTCACCTGCAGCAACAGCTTGAGCGTGGCCAACGGGGGCACCGATGTCAGTGCCGTGGGTCTGGGAAAGCTGTTCGGGCCATTGGTCGCGGGGGACGCCATTAGCTGCACCATCAACAACACGCCCAAACCGGCCCAGATTTTTGTCACGCAACTGATTTCGGCGGGTGCCCACCAATTCCCGGTGATTGCAAGCTATACCGGCACCAACGGCTGGACACAGCAGACACTGAGCAGCACGACTTCTGGTTTGCCGGGTGTCTCCACGCCCCGCACAGCACTGACGGCCTTCAATGCGATGACACAAATCACGGCAAACCCACCGCTGCATTGGAGCGTCTTGTTGTTTGCTTGCACCGATCTCAATAGCGCCATCACGGGCAACACGGGCACATTTGGCGTGCTCTCGGGCACCGCGGTAACGATAGCGGCTGCCAATGTGCGTGCGGGTTCAGTGCTGCAATGCAGGGCTGGATTGGATGCCAAGCCGCCGTACTGAGGCCGAGGCAGGCAAGGCCTGAAGATCAGTTCGGCGCGCTGGTCTTGGGCCGGAAGTCGCATACCGCGCTGACCGCGCATTGCCAGCAAAGCGGCTTGCGCGCCTGGCAGATATAGCGGCCGTGCAGGATCAACCAGTGGTGGGCATCCACCATATAGGCCTGCGGTATGCGCTGCAGCAGTTTGTCTTCCACTTCGCGCGGCGTCTTGCCCGGCGCCAGGCCGGTGCGGTTGCCCAGGCGGAACAAATGCGTGTCCACCGCCATGGTGGGCTCGCCAAAGGCCACGTTGAGCACCACATTGGCAGTCTTGCGGCCCACGCCAGGCAGGGACTCCAGGGCTTCGCGGGTGCGCGGCACCTGGCCGCCAAACTGATCGACCAGGATGCGGCAGGTTTCCATCAGGTGGCGTGCCTTGCTGTGAAACAGGCCTATGGTTTTGATGTGCTGCTCCAAGCCTTCCAGCCCCAGATCCAGTATTTTTTGCGGCGTGTTGGCCACCACAAAGAGGCGGCGCGTGGCCTTGTTCACGCCCACATCGGTGGCCTGTGCCGACAGCAGCACGGCCGCCAGCAATTCGAACACCGAAGCGAACGCCAGTTCGGTTTGCGGATGCGGATTGGCGGCCTGCAGGGTGGCAAAGAATGTTTCTATCTGGGCGCGGTTCATGGTGGTACTCCGGCCGGGCAGCCTCGCAGGAGGCCGGCGTACCCCGCGGGTGCGATGCCTGGCTGCGCCGGATGTTAGCTCACGTTGACAAATTTCTGGCGATCCGGGAAGGTGTTGCGCATCCACTGCGGGTCCAGTCCGAGCCGTGCCAAAACATCCAGCGGCAGGTCTTTGACGGAATGCGGGCCGGCATCGGGCGTGCCAGCCAGGAGTGCTGCCAGATGCACGATGGCGCCCAGCCGGGAAAATCCCTGCTCCGCCATGGGATCGGCAGCACGCTGCAGGGCCTGCACCATTTGCGGTGGAAAGTTCCAGCGACGCGCCATTTCTGCAGTGATCTGTCCTTCGGAAAAGCCCATCAGGCTTTGTTCCCGTTGCCAGCGCACACCGGGAATGGCGGGCAATTGCGCGATGGTTTGCAAAACCTCCGGCTGGGCCTGTGCAATCAGCAACTGCCCCAGGTGCAGCAGCATGCCGGTGAGCCAGGCAATGTGCCCATGGATACCCAGGCGTTGCGCCAGCCACTGCGCATAGCCGGCACAGTCCATGGCCGATTTCCAGAAGGTGTGCCGGTCAATGCCGGGAAATGCATTGAACGAGTCGCTCAGGCTGGCGCCCACGGCCAGGGTGCGCACCCGGTCCTGGCCTACCAGGGCGACGGCGTCCTCCAGCAGACCGACTCCCTGCGGCAGGCCGAACTGGCTGCTGTTGGCCAGCTTCAGGAGCCGCGCCGCAATCGCCGGCTCCCGCGCAATCAGTGCACAGATGGCGTCGGTGCTGGCCTGCTTGCCATCGAGTGTCTGGATCAGCGCCTGGGTCACATGGGAAATGCTGGGCAAGCGGACCGACGCAAAAAAAGATTCAATATCCGACACAGAAGTTCCTGATTTTTTCAACGCACAATCGGTGTGAATTTACCTTAATCCATCGAGCTTTACGCCATGCAATTCGCCGAACGACTCAATAATGTAGAGACTTCCGCTATTAGAGAGCTTTTCAAGCTTCTGGGAAAGCCGGGAATCATCAGTTTTGCCGGAGGATTCCCGGACAGCGCCCTGTTTGATGTGGAAGGCATTCGCGAAGCGACCAACCAGGCCCTGACCGAGGAGCCCGGCCCCGCGCTGCAATACGGCGCCACCGAGGGCTACCAGCCCCTGCGCGAGCAGCTTGCCGCATTCATGGCGACCAAGGGCACCAACGACCTGGCACCCGAACAGCTCATCGTCACCACTGGCAGCCAGCAGGCGCTGGACCTGCTGGGCAAGACCATGATCAGCCCGGGTGACAAGGTGATTGTGGAAGGCCCGACCTTTCTGGCCACCATCCAGTGCTTCCGGCTCTATGGCGCCGAGCTCATCAGCGCACCGGTGGATGCCGATGGCGTGAACACCGACACGCTGGAGCAGATCATCGCCGAGCACCAGCCGAAGATGGTTTATTTGATCCCCACCTTCGGCAACCCGAGTGGCGCCTTGCTGAGCCTTGCGCGTCGCAAACGCGTGCTGGAGCTGGCGGTGAAATACCAAACGCTGGTGGTGGAGGACGACCCCTATGGCGACCTGTACTTTGGCGAGGTTCCGCCGCCCAGCCTGCTGGCCCTCTCGGCGCAGGTGCCGGGCAGCCGCGACTGGCTGGCCCACTGCGGATCTTTAAGCAAAGTGCTCAGCCCGGGCTTGCGCGTAGGCTGGCTGGCCGCGCCGCCCGAGTTGCTGGCGCGCGCCACCATGTGCAAGCAGTTCAGCGACGCCGCCACCAGCACCTTTGC
>CANBTQ010000234.1 GCA_947372425.1 Comamonadaceae bacterium
CGTCCCGCTTTTTCCGCGCTTCACTGCGCTGCTCGGCGCATACACAAGGGATGGGATCGGGGACCGGGATACCGGGGGCAGCGGCTGGTGCTGCGCACCAGCGCAAAGACAGGGAGTTGCCGCTCAGACTAGGGAGGGCTTTGGTTTGCGTGGACGCTTGTTTGGTTGCGGTTGCGGTTGCGGTTGCGGTTGCGGTTGCGGTTGCGAGAGCAGTAGCAGTAGCAGTAGCAGCAACATGAGCAAAGGCATTGCTAACACCGCAAACCGATGCGAAGCGAGGCGGAGTTTCTTCCCCTTCCCGTGTGCGCGTGCCGAGGAGCACAGCAACAGGCGGATAAAGCAGGTTGCATGTTTGAGCGAAGCGAGTTTGCAAACTGCCCGCCTGTTGTGAGCACCGCAGGTTGCCCTTCGCGCAGCGAAGGGACACGCGCACCCGGGTCGCCTTTCTTTGGCTTACGTTTCTTTGGCGAAGCAAAGAAAGGTAAGTCGGCTGCCGGGCCGAGACCCGGCTTGCAACGAGAGAAACAACACCATGCAAAGACAGGCAACCCGGCCGCCGGGCCGAGACCCGGCTTGCACCAAAAGCCAACCCATTGCAAAAATCGCCAATCAACATCAAGCGTTGTCCTGCAAGATCATCTCCGACGCCTTCTCCGCAACCATCATCACCGGCCCATTCGTATTCCCCGAAGTCACCGAAGGAAATACCGACGCATCCACCACCCGCAAACCCGCAATCCCATGCACCCGCAAGCGCGCATCCACCACAGAAGTCATTGCATCAACCCCCATCGCACAGGTGCAGGACGCGTGATACACCGACCCTCCCCGTGTGCGGAAGTCTTCCAGAATCTCGGCGTCACTCTGCACCGCAATACCCGGCAGATGCTCGCTCAACAGCACATCCACCAGCGGCTTGCTGTTGGCAATGCTGCGCACCATGCGCGAGCCTTCCACGATGTCGCGCAAATCATGTGAGGTGCTCAAGAAGTTGGTTTCAATGCGCGGCTTGTCCAGCGGGTTGCTGGAGGTGATGGTCACGCTGCCGCGGCTGGTCGGCACGCAGGTATTGAAGGAAATCAGAAACGCCGAGAACGGGTCCGGGTTGGTGATCTTGAAGCGCCCCGGAACAATGGTGGCCGCGCTGTAGCTGATGGGGTTGAAGTACAGGTGCAGATTCGGCCGCTCCAGCCCCGGGCGGCTGCGCACAAAGGCGCCGGCCTGGTTCACGCTCATGCCCAGGGGGCCCTTGCGGGTGAGGGCGTAGCGGATACCGGCCCAGAGTTTGCCGTACCAGGGGTAGAGCTTGTCGTTGAGCGTGGGAACCTTGGATTTGAAGAAGTACGACACACACACATGGTCCTGCAGGCCCTGGCCGACGCGCGGCAGGTGGTGTACCAGGGGCACGCCCACCTGCTCCAGCAAGGCCTGGTCGGCTATGCCCGAGAGTTGCAAGAGCTGCGGTGAGTTGATGGCGCCGCCCGACAGGATCACCTCCTTGCGTGCGGAAAAGCGCTGTGTTTGTCCGCCGATCAGGCACTCCACGCCCATGGCCTTGCGGTTCTCCATCAACACGCGTGTCACATGGGCATGGGTCTTGAGCGTCAGGGTGCTGCGCTTCAAGGCCGGGCGCAGAAAGGCGTTGGAACTGGATTCACGCCAGCCGTCGCGAATCGTCATCTGCCACAGGCCAAAGCCTTCCTTGAGCTTGCCGTTGAAATCGGCCGTGCGCTTGAAGCCCAGGTTTTCTCCGGCTTGCAGAAAGCGTGTGCACAGCGGATGCACCTGGTCGGCAAAGTCGCTCACGCGCAGCTCGCCACCGGCGCCGTGGTGTTCGCTGGCGCCAAACACATGGTCTTCATGTTTCTTGAAATAGGGCAGCACATCCTTCCAGGCCCAACCGGTGTTGCCAGCCGCAGCCCAATCGTCGTAGTCACCCTGCTGGCCACGGATATAGACCATGGCATTGAGCGAGCTACTGCCACCCAGCACCTTGCCGCGCGGCCAGAAACTGGCACGGTTGTTCAAAGCCGGGTCAGGCTCGGTGGTGTACATCCAGTTGTACTTGGGGTCGGCAAAGGTCAGGCCGTAGCCCAGCGGCACCTGGATCAGCGGACTGCGGTCCGTGCCGCCGGCTTCCAGCAGCAGGACCGTGTCCTTGCCATGGGCGGACAGGCGGTTGGCCAGCACGCAGCCGGCTGAGCCGGCGCCCACGATGATGTAGTCGAATGCATTCATTGCAAGATACTATGCCTGCAATTGCATGCCATCAATGCAGCCGGTTTGAGTAATTGCACATTCACTGGGGATAACACCGTTGGCCGCCGAGAACCTGATCACCAAAGCCAGCATCCTGGGCGCCGGCAAACCCAAGTACCAGGCCATTGCCGACGAACTGGCACTGCATATCCTGAACGGCCAGTTGCCCACCGGCGAGCGCCTGCCGCCGCAGCGCAAGCTGGCGCAGCGCTTGGCCGTCACGGCCGGCACGGTCAGCCACGCCTATGCCATCCTGGAGCAGCGCGGCCTGGCAACGGCGCGGGTTGGCGACGGCACCTATGTGCGTTCGCCCGAGCAGGCCGCAGCACCGGCGGACAGCAGTACGCCGGTGGATCTGGCGCACAACGTGGCCATCCCCACCGACGATGGCCTGGCGCTGGCCGAGACCCTGCAGCGCCTGGCGGCTGATCCGCGGGTGCTGCGCCAGGCCCTGAGCTACCAGCCCGAAACCGGCCACCTGCGACACCGCCAGGCCGGTGCCCTTTGGCTGCGGCGTTTTGGCACCCGTGGTGATGCGAACCGTGTAATGGTCACGCACGGCGCGCAGCATGGCCTGTCCTGCATCCTGCGCACCCTGGCACGGCCCGGCGACGCAGTGCTGACCGAGTCGCTGAGCTACCCCGGCCTGCAGGCCCTGGCGCGGCTGATGCGGCTGCAACTGATAGGCATCGAGATGGATGCAGAGGGCATGCTGCCCGATGCCCTGGCGCATGCGGCCCGCAATATTGACGCCAAGCTGCTGTTCTGCTCACCCGGCTTGCACAACCCGACCAATGCCACGATGTCGCTGCCGCGCCGGGAGGCTATTGCCGAGGTCGCCCGGCGCCACAACCTGCTGTTGCTGGAAGACGCCGTGCATGCGGCGGCGCAGGCCGCACCGCTGCCGGCGCTGTCCACGCTGCTGCCCGAGCAGTCGTTTTTGCTGACCAGCTTTTCCAAGGTGGCGGGGCCGGGCCTGCGGGTGGGCTATATCGAGGCCGCACCCCAATGGCTGAGCAAGCTGGCTGCCAGCATGCGGGCCGACTGCTGGATGGTGGCGCCCCTGTTGCCGGAAATTGCCACCGACTGGGTGGACAGCGGTGTGGCGGATCAACTGATTGCGGCGCAACGCAGGGCCATCGCGGGGCGGCTGGCCGTGGCCCTGCCTTTTCTGCAGGGCCTGGACTACCGCAGCGATGCCGAGTCACCCTTGATCTGGCTGCCCCTGCCCGAGCCCTGGCGTGCCAGCCAGTTCTCGGCCGCGCTGCGCCAGGCCGGTGTGCTGGTGCGCACCGCCGACCACTTTGCCGTGGGCCGCACCGCTGCGCCGCATGCGGTGCGCATCAGCCTGAACGCAGCCCCGTCGCTTGCGGAGATTGCCGGCGCCATGCAGACGGTTTTGCGCGTGTTGCAGGGGGCGCCGACTACGCAAATGGATCCCTGACTGTCCGGCCGCAGGGCCGCGCCTTGCAAACCTTCCAAGTTTGGCCATACTGGAAAGATGATGGTCCGGTATCAAAATATCAGAAGGATATTTGGCGCCAATGTCAAAGGCATACGCGTCAGAACGCACGCGTCCCAGGATGAGCTGGCCGATCGCTGCGGCATTTACCGTACCTACCTGTCGCGTATAGAGAACGGCACGGCAAACCCCTCTTTGCTGGTCATTGCCGCCCTTGCGGAGTCCTTGAATGTGGACATCTGCGACCTGGTAAAAAGCAGCTGATCCCGCTTGGCAGCCGGTACACCCAGCCGAGCTGCCGCCCCAGCTCAGCCCGGCTGCAAGGCCACGCCGTATTCCTGCGCCGCATCCAGCACGGTGGCCAGTTGGTCGTAGGCGTAGGTGCTGAACACATACAGGTCAAAGGCATCGGTGCCCAGTCGGTGCAGGGTACTGGGCACATGGTGGGTGCCGGTCATGGCGATGTCGCCGATCAGAAAGACCGACTCACGCAGGTCCAGCGCAAACAGCTTGTTCAGCACCGTGCGGCATTGCGGACCCTCGATATGGATGCGGCAGCGCGCGTGGCTCAGGTCGGTGACCGAGCCGGTGTCTGCAGCCACAGTGGCGCGCAGCAAGGTGGTGCGGTCGCCGTGGTCATCGCCCACCAGCAAAAACTCTTCCGGGCCGCTGCGTGCCAGCAGACCAAACTCGGTGCGCGTGGTCTTGCCGATGCGTTGCGGCACGGTGTCACCGAACACGGCGGTGAGTGCGTCCAGCAGCCCGGGCAGTCCGCTGATCCAGGTGCTGATCAGCGTGAAGCTGGGCAGCATGCCGGCCGTGAGCTGCACACCGATCTGGCCGGCTGCATTGGGTCGCTTGCCAGTGGCATGTCCCTCGAAAGGGCTGCGCACAGGCGCGTTGGATAGTGTTTCAACCACGGTAACGGTTCCCTTCGGGGTCCAGGAAGCAGGGCTCTACGACCTTGAGTTGGTATTGTCGGCCATGCACGGGCGAAGCGGCAACGATGATCTTGCCGACGTGGCTGGTGCCGCCTTGCAGCAGGCCCAGCGCAATCGCCTTGCCCACGTGTTTGCTGTAGGTGGTGCTGGTGATGTGGCCGCGGCCATGGCCTTTGATTTCGTCATCGGCAAAGAACAGGATGGCACCGTTGTTGGGCGGCTCATTGGCGTCCACCGCCTCCAGCCCGACCAGCGTGGGCCTGTCATTTCGCTGCAGGTTCTCGCTGCGGCGCAGCGCGTCGCCCCAGAAGGGTTTGAGCTGGCTGGCCATCTTGCCGGCGCCCACATCGTCCAGCGTGGTGCGGCCGTCCATCTCGGAGCCGACCACATGGCCTTTTTCAATGCGCAGTGAGCCCAGGGCTTCCAGACCATAGGTTTGCAGATTGCAAGGCTTGCCCGCCTCCAGCACATGCTCCCAGACCACGCGGCCGTGGTGCATGGGCGTATAGACCTCAAAGGCCATTTCGCCCGA
>CANBTQ010000235.1 GCA_947372425.1 Comamonadaceae bacterium
GCTGGTCAAGCGCTTCACCCTCAACGCCGATGGCCGCAACCCCGATGGCCCGCTGTATGACAACGACAGCCTGCAGGTGGGCACCTACCGGCTGGTGTTTGATGTGGCGGCGTATTTCAAGGGCTGTGGTGTCTCCTTGCCCGAGCCCAATTTTCTGAACCACGTCAGTCTGGATTTCGGCGTGGCCCATACCGACCAGCACTACCACGTGCCCCTGCTGGTCAGCCCCTGGAGCTACTCGACCTACCGGGGGTCTTGAGCAGCGGCCTCTCGGTTGCCGCCTGGGGTCACTGCCGGACGCCGGCCGGTATGACGCAAAGCCGCCAAGGCAGCCTACATCTGGCCTTCGGTCAGCGAGTCCAGCTGGAAGCGCCCGCTCTTGTGCCACAGCCAGGTATCGGTGTAGGTGACGCGCCCCAACTTCACCGGCGCCGGATAGGGCGACGCGCTGCGTACCGAACGCTCGATATCGGCCATCACCTCGGGCGCCTGCGTGGGTGCGCGCATCCAGCGGATATCGGTCACCATGCCGCGGCCATCAATGTCCACCTGCAGCACGCCCACGGCATACAACAGGGGCGGCATTTTCCCGCTGTAGATGCGCGAGCGGTTCTTCTGGTACAGATGGGTGGCGGCATCGAGCCGGTATTCACGCGCCGTCTTGGCCTCGGAAACCTGGCCCGGCAGGGGTGGTGCGACCGGAATCTGCGCCACCGGCATGGGCTGCGGGACCGGGGCCGGCTCGGGGACCGGGGCCGGTTTGGGCGGCGGTGGTGTGGCGCAGCCGGCGATCAGGGCTGCCAGGGCGGCGGCAAGCCAGTTGCGTGCGCTGGCCTGAGAGCCTTGGGCCTTGCCCGTCTGGCCTGCTGGCTTGGTAGATGAATGCATTTTGTTGTCTCCGGATTGGGCATGAGCATACTGTGCTTCAATTTGCCTGGTTTTCCATTCCGCCGCTGACATAAAAGGTATCTGTTTGTGAACACGCTGTCCTTGCTATTGTCGCGCCTGCCCGCAGAGGCACCTGCCGTGCTGGTCAGTGTGCAGGCCACACGTGGCTCGGTGCCACGTGAGGCTGGCACCTGGATGGCGGTGTTTGCCGATACGGTGCTGGGCACCATAGGCGGCGGCCGGCTGGAGTGGGATGCCCTTGCCCACGCCCGCAGCATGCTGGACCGCGGCACCGCTGCCGCAGAGCAAACGCTGCGCTACCCCCTGGGACCCAGCCTGGGGCAGTGCTGTGGCGGCGAGGTGCACTTGCGCTACACGGTGGTGACCTCGGCAGATGCGCCGGCCCTGCGCCTGCGCCTGGCCACGCGGCAGCCGGCGCTGGCCCTGTTTGGCGGTGGCCATGTGGGCCGGGCCCTGGTGCAAGTGCTGACCACGCTGGACATGCCGGTGCACTGGATTGACAGCCGCGACGAAATTTTTCCGGGTGCACTACCCGATACGGTGCATTGCGAGCACTCCGATCCGGTGCATGCGGCGGTGCCGGCACTGGCAGCCGGCAGCCGCGTGCTGGTGATGAGCTTCAGCCACGCCGAAGACCTGGACATCGTGGCGGCCTGCCTTGCGCGGCAGCGCACACAGGCCGACCTGCCCTATGTGGGGCTGATCGGCAGCAAGACCAAGTGGGCCTCGTTCCGCGCGCGCCTGCAGGCGCGCGGCTTCAGCGAGAGCGAGTTGCAGCACATCACCTGCCCGATCGGCATCCCCGGCATTGCCGACAAACGGCCCGAGGCGATTGCCATTGCCGTGGCGGCCCAACTCTTGCTCTTGGGGAATACCCCATAGGCTCCCCTGTGGCGGGTAAAACTGTATACAATTTTCCGCAGGAGACCTCACACCATGGAAAGCTACTTACTCGACTGGGCCAATCTGCTGTTGCGATGGGTCCATGTGATCACCGCCATTGCCTGGGTCGGGTCCTCGTTTTATTTTGTCTTTCTGGACAGCAGCCTCACGCCCCCGGTCGATGAGGACCTGAAACGCCAGGGTGTCAGCGGCGAACTGTGGGCCGTGCATGGCGGCGGCTTCTACCACCCCGTCAAGTTCGCACTGTCGCCGCCCAAACTGCCCGATCACCTGCACTGGTTCTATTGGGAGAGCTACAGCACCTGGCTGACCGGCTTCTCGCTGTTCACCGTGTCCTATCTGTGGAGCGCGGGCACCTACCTGATCGACAAGTCGGTGATGGACTGGTCACCCGCTGCTGCGGTGGGTGTGGCGCTGGGCTTTCTGGTGCTGTTCTGGCTGGCCTATGACGGCATCTGCCGCACCCTGGCGCAGCGCAAGAATGGCGATGCCCTTGTCGGTGCCCTGGTGTTTCTGCTGGTGTGCGCTGCGGCCTGGCTGGCCTGCCACTGGTTTGCCGGGCGCGCCGCCTACCTGCTGATGGGCGCCATGCTGGCCACCAGCATGAGTGCCAATGTGTTCTTCTGGATCATCCCCGGCCAGCGCGCCATGGTGGCCAGCATCCAGGCCGGCCAGGCGGTGGACCCGATCCACGGCAAGATCGGCAAGCAGCGCAGCGTGCACAACACCTACTTCACGCTGCCGGTGCTGTTTGCCATGCTGAGCAACCACTACAGCTTTACCTACAGCCACCCGCAGAACTGGCTGGTGCTGGTGCTGATGATGTTTGCCGGTGCGGCCATCCGCCAGTTCTTTGTGATGCGCCACGGCTTCAAGCTGGGGCGCAACCCGCATCCCTGGAAGTACGCGGCCGCTGGTGTGGTGGTGATTGCGGCGGTGCTGGTCTGGCTCAAGCCGGCACCGGTGGCGGCCACTGTCGCTTCGGCCGCACCGGCCGCCACCGGTGCCCCGGGCGCACCCGGCGGCGCCATCAGCTACAAGACGCTGCAACCCATTCTGGCCCAGCGCTGCTACCTGTGCCACGGTGCACTGGTGCAGATGAAGAACGTGCGGCTGGACTCACCCGAGGGCGTGGCCGCACACGCGCAGATGATGTACCAGCAGGCCGTGGTGACGCGCATCATGCCCATGAACAATGCCACCGGCATCAGCGAGGCCGAGCGCGCCCTGATCAAGCAGTGGTTCGAGTCCGGCGCGCACGTGGACTGAAGCTGGCGCGCAGGCGCCTTGCGGTCTTAGCCACCCTGCAGGGTGGACCGCATGGCGTTTTCCGACAGGGGCTTTTGCAGCGTGCCCAGCAGGCGCAGTCCGGACACAGTGGCAATGTCGGCGGCCGCCTCCAGCATGCTGGAATCCCCACCGGTGACCAGCAGCAAACCGCCCGGGTAACGCAGCTGGATCAGGTCCATCACCAGCTCGATACCGTCTTTTCCCGGCATGAAAATATCGCAGACCAGCAGGTCGGGTGCGGGCTGCATGCGCTGCAGCAACTGCAGGCCCAGGCTGCCGTCACTGGCGGACTGCACTTGCGGACATCCCAGGTTGGCGATGATCTGCGCGGCCAGCGCGCAGCAGATGTCATCGTCATCGATGACCAGTGCGGAACGGAAGGGAAAAGGGGTGTATGCCATGCGTGTCAGTAAGAAGGGATGCGACGTGCATGATTGCTAGCGGCTTGGCCCGCGCACCAGCCAGTGTGCCAGTGACTTGTATAAAACAGCGGGCTCAACCGGCTTGGTAATGAAGTCGTTCATGCCGGCGTCCAGGCAGCGCTGCCGGTCTTCCGAGAAGGCATTTGCCGTCATCGCCAGAATGGGCGTGCCCGCATAGCCCGGCAAACCGCGGATCTGGCGGGTGGCGTCCAGCCCGTCCAGATGGGGCATCTGCATGTCCATGAGAATCAGGTCGTAGAGCTTGTGTGTGGCCATGGCCACGGCTTCAAGGCCGTCTTCGGCCGAGTCCACCTGCATGCCAAGGTCGGCCAGCATGATCTTGCCGACTTCGCGGTTGAACTCATCGTCTTCCGCCAGCAGAATGGTCTTGCCCCGGTGCATTTCCCGCAATTGCCGGATTCGGGTTTCAACCGGCAGATCCTCGGTGGCTGGAGAAAACACGGCACCCTTGCGCAGCCGCGCCGTGAACCAGAAGCGGCTGCCCGCACCGGCCTGGCTGTGCACCCCGACCTCGCCACCCATGGCCAGGGCCAGTTTCTTGGTGATGGCCAGCCCCAGCCCGGTGCCGCCGTAGAGGCGTGCCGTGCTGTTGTCGGCCTGCTCGAAGATGGAAAAAAGGCGCTGCTGAATTTCAGGTGTGATGCCGATGCCGGTGTCCTGCACCTCAAAGCGCAGCAGCACGCTGTCGGCAGATTCTTCCTGCGCCCGGACGGCCAGCGTGATGCTGCCCTGCGCGGTAAATTTGAGTGCATTGGCCGCGTAGTTCAGCAGGGCCTGTTCCAGCCGCGTCTCGTCACCGTACAGGCCTTGCGGCAGCTCCGCCACACTGGTGTGCAACTGCAGGTGTTTGGCCCCGGCCCGGTCCTGCAGCATCTCCATCACATTGCGCACCACGGCCGCCACCTGCACCGGGGCATCGCGCAGGTCCAGCCGGCCGGCTTCGATGCGGGACAAATCCAGAATGTCACTGATGGTGGCGTTCAGGTGCGCGGCCGCCGTGTCGAGCTTGTTCAGGCGGTCCGTCTGCTCGGCGCTGAGCGGCGCCATGCGGATCAGGTGCGACATGCCGGAGATGGCACTCAGTGGCGTGCGGATTTCGTGGCTCATATTGGCCAGGAACTGGCTCTTGGCGAGGCTGGCCTCTTCGGCGGCCTGTCTGGCGTGCTGCAGGTCGGCGGTGCGCTCGGCCACCAGGTCTTCCAGGTGATCCTGGTAGCGCGCCAGTTCGTCGGCGGCCCGCTTGCGCTCGGTAATGTCGCGCACCACGGTCAGCAGGCATGCATCGTCCTGGATGGAGACGACGGTGGCCGACACCAGTGAGAACACCACCACCCCGCTTTGGGTGAGGAACTCGGTTTCAAAGTCGTCGCAGTGCTGGTCGGCCTGGATGTGTCCGATAAACACCGCGCGCTGTGCCCTATCTTTCCAGATGCCCAACTGCTGCGAGGTCTTGCCGATCACGCTTTCGCGGCTCCAGCCAAAGGTGCGCACAAAACCTTCGTTGATGTCCAGAAACAGACCGTCAGACAGGCGCGTCAGGATGATGGCCTCGGGGCTGGTCATGAAGACGGTGCGGTAGCGCACCTCGCTCTCCCGAAAGAGGCGGGTGCGTTCTTCGACCCGCTGCTCCAGCTGGCTGT